>PBWO01000033.1 GCA_002727275.1 Methanobacteriota archaeon | reverse complement strand
TCAGTCATTGCCGCTTTGAACAACGGTGACGTACACTACGCCATGGGAGACGCACCGGTTCTGTCTCTAGAGGGCGACCTATTGGTCACTTTCTCGGATGAGAACTTCGGTCTAGCCGTCCGCGAGGACTCTCGAGAGCTCAAGGTAGCTCTAGATGTCGCTATCGCCGCTGTTGTTGACTCCGGAGAATACGACGCCATTTACGGCGTTTGGTTCGATGGAGCTGTCACACTAGCTGACGACGCTGACGCAATGACTGGTACAGCTTACCCAACCCCAACTGAGGGCAGCACACTAACCGCCGTCCTTGAGTCCGGAGACCTAAAGCTGTGCACAGACCCGTTCTACCCACCGTTTGAGTCATACGACGCTGACGGTAATGTGGAAGGCTTCGACGCCGACATGGCTGATGCTATTGTCGACGAGATCGCAGCCCACTACATGGGAACGGACAACCCGATGTTCCAAGCCCCTGAGCCAACAACTACCACAATCAAGCTAGGTTTCCTCAACGATGCTTCTGGTCCTATAGCCCAGTTCGCAGCGCCATTCACTTTCGCTTGGCAAGCTGCTATGGCTGACCTGAACGCAATGGGAGACGACTACGTCTTCGAGGTTATCGAGGCTGATTCTGGATGCGACGGTACAATGGCGCAGACTGCAGCTCAGTCCCTGATTGACGCTGGAGTTGTCGCAGTGGCTGGAGCAGCTTGCTCCGGTGCTTCGATGGGCGCTAACGCTCTACTATCTGCAGCTGGAATCCCAATGATATCCTACGCTAGCACATCGCCAGCTCTGAGCGACGCAACCGCACATCCTCACTTTTACAGGATTGTTCCAAGCGACGCACTACAGGGCCAGGCAGTAGCTGACATGATTGCAGCAAGCGGGGTCTCGAACACCGCTGTTATTCACATGACTAACAGCTACGGTGCAGGTCTAGCAGACTCTGCTGCCGCCAACCTAGGCGCAGACAACGTCTGTGTACAGATTGGATATGAAGAGACAGCCACTGACTTCCAGAGCGCTGTTCAGTCGGTCATCGATGAAGGATGTGACTCAGTATTCCTAGCATCGTACTCCTCTGACGGAGCCATGATCGTTGAGACAATGGCAGTTCTGGGTGCAGCAGTCCCTACCTTCAGCGCTGATGGTATGGCAGGCGAGGCATCCCTAGAGGACTACACCAACCCTGCAGCAGCAAACGGGCTACAAGTAACCAAGCCAAGAGCAGCAGCAGGTGGCGGATCAACAGCCTTCACTGATGCATGTGCAGCAGACGATATCTGTTCAACCGGTATCTACCAGTCAGAGGCTTACGACACTGTAATGATGATTGGTCACGCTGCAATGATGGAGGATGGAGAAAACATGGGCACACACGTCCCAATGGTCGGTAGTGGAGATGGATACGCCGGAGAGACCGGCACACACGTCTTCCTAGACAACGGCGATGTAGGTGGTTCAGGATACGATGTCTGTACCTTCCATCACGTTCCAACATACGGCGAGTACTTCAACTGCGACAGGGCATGGGCCGCTGGCGCAGGACTTCTCGATGTTGACTGGATGGGAGCCACTGTCAAGATTGGTTTCTTGAATGATGCATCTGGACCTATCGCTGTTTACGGACCTGGTTTCGTAGCAGCATCTCAGATCGCAATCGGTCTAGCCAACACAATCGGATACAGCAATGGTGTCCAGTTCGAGATAGTTTACGCTGACTCGGGCTGTGATGGTACTATGGGAGCAACCGCAGCTCAGGCGCTAATTGACGCAGGAGTCTGGGGAGCAGTCGGAGCAGCATGCTCTGGTGCATCCATGGGTGCCAATTCTCTATTGTCAGCAGCAGGAATCCCACAGGTTTCCTACGCCAGCACAAGCCCAGCATTGTCTGATGCAACCGCTTACCCTGGATTCTTCCGTGTCGTACCAAGCGATGCTTTCCAGGGCTCTGTAGTCGCTGATGTGATGACAGCAGATGGAATGGATAACGTTGCAGTAATCCACATGACTAACGCATACGGATCCGGTCTAGCAGACGCGTTCGTGGCTAACATGGACGCATCATCTATCTGCACCCAGATTGGCTACGCAGAGGACACAACAGACCACAGCGGCAACGTGCAGTCGATCATCGACGCAGGTTGCACATCAGTAATGATGGTATCATACGCGTCTGACGGCGCTGCTATCATTGAGGAGATGGCTTCCCAGGGTTACTCTGGCGCTATCTACGGCGCTGATGGAATTGCCGAGGAAGGACTAGCAGCAGACATGACTGACAAGTCTCTGGTAGATGGCATCATTGCCACAAAGCCAGCCGCGGCTGGAGCGCCTGGAGAAGTCGCACTGACCTTTGCATACCTGTGCTCGATGAGCCCAGATTGTGCTGGCGGTATCTACACCGCTGAGGCATTCGATGCTGTAACAATCGTTGCTTTCGCAGCCTTTACTGCTCTGGCCAACCCAGGCCTCGACGCCAACATGGCCGTCGCTGGAACTGGCCAAGAGTGGAACGGAGCAAGCGGAACAATCAGTTTCTTGGCTAACGGCGACGTACCTGCTGCCGGTTTCTGCATTGGTGAGTTCTCTCACGATGCAAGCGCCGACACAGTTTCGTACGACTGTACCAGAAGCTGGGATCCAGTCAACGGCATAACAACTGCCTGATTGGTTTAACGTAAAGCAGCGCGGCGGGCCAGTCCCGCCGCGCTGCCCCAACAATTAATTCGCATGATTGACGGGTTTGTGTAGTAGCATGCTGCACGAAGCCCGGAATCGATTCTCGCAATTGCCCAGAGGCACTCGCAGACTGATTGTCGCAGCCTTGCTGTTCATCGATGCTAACTTTCTGGGAACTCTAAATTCAATCGGATCACTAAACATCATCGACAAATTATTCGGAGGGGGTCTACCTAATGACTTGGTTTGGCTTCTACAGTTAGTAGAGTCAATTGCCGCCGGATTCTTAGTAGTGAAAATTCTCTTCGACGACGCACCTAGTGGAGTTCCTAGAACAATAGCAATTCTTCTCTCGCCATTCTTCATGGTAGCTGTCACCTTCTTTTCGTTGGACATTCTGCTCCAAGGATTGGGCGAAGATGCCTCATTCACGCTTGATTTGGTTTCAATATCAACTGGAACTCTAACTTGGTCATCGACCTACCTAGCCATAGCCATCGGGCTGACACTAACATACAAGGTACAGAGGTACGGAAATTTCGCTCAATCTGAGTTATTCATGATTGGCATGTATCTGTCAATGATCATGATTTGGAGTGATTATTTCTTCCCTATGGCAAATCTCTCCACAACAAAGGATGGGGTTCTGACCTGGTCTGTATTCCTATTCACTCTGGTGGCCGCCTTTGTACTCACTGGAGTTGCCGGGATAATCATCGATAGACTCGTTTACAGAGGATTTCGCAAGACCAAAGCCACTCCTCAGGTGATGATGATCGCTTCTCTAGGTGTGGCTTTGATTCTCAGAGCTCTGACCTATCTCCGATTCGGTGCTGGCAGGAATATGTTTGAGCCAGAAGGAGATTGGAGGATGCCCAATCTGAGATGGGAGATTCCAACCACGAAGATGAGATTCAACCTTGGAGAAAGGTCACTGGAAGATGGAAGGACATACACACATTTCACCTGTGAGGAGACAGTCGATGCCGAGACCGGCGAATCCGTTTTATCTCGCATAGTAAGTGATTCTTCTAAACCAGCCCTCGAGATTTACGACACCGCCACCGATTGCATTACCCAAGCCACAACCAATTATGCCTACTACAAAGGAGCGGTACCAGCAGTCATTTTCTCCGCAGTTCTTCTCCTTCTACTCCTACTCAATAAGACTAGGCTGGGTAGGAGAATGAGGGCCGTAGCCGACAACCCCGAACTGGCTGCAAGCAGTGGAATCAACGTAGAGAGGGTGCACCTCACTAGCGCCTTCCTATCCGCGGGCCTTTCGGGTATGGGAGGAGCAATTTTCGCACTCACTCTGCGATTCAATCCCGAGACTGCCTTCACTCTGCTATTACCTTCCTTCGCGATAATCGTACTCGGGACCATCGGCTCCGTACCGGGGGCAATCGTCGGCTCACTAGTGGTCGGGTTCGTGCGAGCTCTATCTTCTCCAGTGCTAATCGGTATCGGAATGCCTCTTGGAAGATCAAATTATTCTGCTTTAGATGGAGTCATGCCTTACATTTTCCTAGTTGCAATCCTGATGATTATGCCTGAGGGTATAGGAGACGCATATGAGAAATGGAAGATTGAGAGACTCCGGAAAAGAAAGACGGAGAACTCGGAGAAATCACCAACGATAGAGGCAGCGCTAGCAATAATGCCGACAGGCATTTTCGGACTCCATCATTGGTATAGGCACAGATCTCACAGAATGCAGAGTTTCTCAGCGATTGCAATTGCTTCCTATGTTTTCCACAGATTCAGCGGCTTTGTGGAAAGGAACTCTTTCGCAGACGGTGGTTGTGCAGACTCATGTGCTTCAAGTGGTGTGTATGAAAACAATCTTGCAGTTTTGACTGGAAGAAATGATGGAACACTCCTCTTAGAAGACTCTCCCCTCACAGAAGATGACTTGCTGAATCAGATGAGTGCCCCTAGTGAAATGTCCCCCTTCGAGGCAGAACAGTGGCTAAGTGGAGCAGTTCAGGACATGCATGAATCATGGCTGAACATGATGAACTTCGAGATTGAACTGGTCAACTTCATTGTTAATCTTGGTGACTTAATATGGCCAGCAGGAATTATCCTATTGTGGATATATTCGATTTACGAGGGAATAGGAGTTCTATATGACAGAGATACTGAGTCAGGACCACTCAATGACGCAATGGTTTCTTTACAGAAAATTCAGTCTTCGATTTCTGAGTCAATTGCATCTGCAAAACTGACTTTTACTACCAAATGGTCAGAGTTCGACAGAAGGCACAATACGGTGATCAATAAGATAAACAAACAACTCAACGAAAAACTCACTCGTCTATACTCTGCTTCGTCCGATGTTCAAAACTCCTTACTATCCGTTTTCACAAGAGGCTCCACCGAACGGAACAGAAAACTTGAGATGTACGGCAGAGAGAGCTCTTTGGGTTCATGGATTGCATTTTCAGTCTTCTTGACTATTCTCCTAATCTTCCTAATTTGGCTACCAATAGCAGAGTCTGACGACTTTAGATGGAAGAAGGTTCTACAGGTCTCAAACGTCCTCATTACCCTGTCGATTTTCGTCTTGATGGCATTCTCTCTGAATTTGCATACCGGATATACAGGAATGGTCAATTTTGGAGTCATCTTCTTCGTCGCTATTGGTACAATTACCGTAGGAATCCTCACTGCCCCTAAGGAACTGCATGGTTATGGGTGGGGGATATTGCCTGCTACACTACTCGGGATAACTCTGGCAGCATTATTTGGATGGGCCTTAGCTTATCCCACAGCAAGACTCAGAACCGATTATTTCGCCATTGTAACCATTTCTCTTGGAGAGATAGTTCGTGTACTACTAGCTGGAGAACCCCTATTGAGAGTTGGAGCAGTAGGGTCGGCTATTGGAATTTCATCCTACCCCTTACCTCTTGAGGATTGGTGGTTCTGTGGTTCGGAGAAGTCTGGCCCTGATACACCATGGATCAGTCCAGATGCGTGCAGGGATGACCTCTCTCTAGTTGATGCCCCGGCAAACCATGTTGCGGATCTTCTCAATCTTGGTGAACCGGCCCCTTACATCTTCTTGCTGATGATTATCTCATTGCTTTGCGTTGCCATAGTATGGAAACTACTCTCAAACTTCATTTCCTCTCCTTGGGGAAGAGTTCTCAAGGCAATTAGAGAAGACGAGGAAGTTGCTCAGCATCACGGGCATGACATTCTCACTCACAAAGCTGCCAGCTTGGCTCTGGGTGCAGCCATAGCAGGCTTAGCAGGGGCAATATGGGCATGGAAACTAACCGGATTTGAACCCACATTCATGTCCCCTGCACGCTCTACGTTCCTAGTTTGGGCGGCATTCATTATAGGAGGGACATCGAACAACAAAGGAATGGTTGTGGGGGCGTTCATTATTGTGCTGATGGAGTTCGTTTTCAATGTCCTTGTGGCAGGACAAGGTTCTCCCGACTTGCCACTATACACAACCGCTACCAGAATCGACGATCTGTTCTCTTGGATGTTTACCAGTCAGTGGGAAGCAGCAAGAATTTTCATTATTGTCACAATTATTGGATTCGCTATTCGTTCAGAGAGACTCTTTGACATCGGCGCTTCTGGCGCTACAATTTTCATCTTCAGCGCCATTGCACTCGGAGAGAGATCAATCGAAGAATCGTTCTTTGGAGGGGTTGTTTCGGCAGATATGCTGTATGTCAAACTCCTACTAATTGGCTGTTTGATGCTCTTTTCACTGAAATTCAACGCGAAGGGGCTTCTACCCGAGGTCCCAGTCAGACCAGAGAGACCTTCAGGAGGTGAGACCAGTGAGTAATCCGGTGTTGAAGGTTGAAGGTCTCCGGAAGGAATTTGGCGGCCTCATAGCTGTTAACGATGTTTCCTTTGAGATTGGAAAAGGTGAGTTCGTAGGTCTGATAGGCCCCAATGGATGCGGCAAATCGACCACATTCAACTGCATCAGCGGACTACTCAATCAGACTAGAGGGTCTGTCGAGATGTTTGGAGAAGATGTATCTGAACTGCGCCCAGATCAGATTCAGAACCTAGGCATGACCAGAACCTTCCAGCATACCAGATTGTGGCGCCAAATGACAGTAATCGAGAATCTAATGGTGCCACCTAGAGGGCAGTTCGGGTCAAGTTTCTCCGAGCGAATAAGAGCGCTCCTAGTCCCCGAATCAAATCCAGAGGAGGTTGAAAGACTGGAGAAGGCATACTCTGTACTGGACCAATTAGAAGTGCCTCATATGGCGCACAATCTAACCAGCGAACTCTCGGGCGGTCAGAGTAAACTGGTAGACATAGGACGCTCTATGATGGGTGAACCGAAACTTCTGCTGCTTGATGAGCCGGTTGCAGGAGTGGCCGGACCTTTAGCGATGAAGATATTCAATAACCTCAGGAACATTGTCGATGAGACTGGAATATCAGTCCTCATCATCGAGCACAACATGGACTTCATCCTCAGGCAGGGAGTCGACCGAATCATCGTGATGAATGAGGGCGAGATATTGATGCAGGGAACGCCAGATGAAGTCAAAGGCAACAGAGAAGTCATCGAAGCCTATCTAGGTGCTTCTGGAGAACCATTGGAGGAAGAAGAATGAGTAGAGTTTTGGAAATTAACAATCTCGAGGGAGGATACGGCTCAGTACAAATTCTACACGGAATCGACATGCACGTCGATGAGGGTGAATTCGTCACCATCATTGGGCCAAACGGTTGTGGCAAATCAACACTCATCAAGGTCATATTTGGCATTGCTACCTACTATTCAGGCGGAGTCAAGTACCGCGGTACCGAAGTCTCAGGATGGAGAACCGATCAACTTGTCAACCACGGAATTGCTTACGTTCCTCAAGTAGACAATGTGTTCCCCTCACTTTCTGTAATGGAAAACCTGCAGATGGGGGGCAACTCGCTCGACACTGCGACGCTTAACGAGAGAATCGAGAGATCGCTAGAGATGTTCCCTGACCTGCGCGACAGAGTTCACTATGTGGCTGCTTCTTTGTCCGGAGGCGAGCGCCAGATGCTGGCAATTTCTAGAGCACTTATTTCTGCCCCGACATTCCTACTGCTGGACGAGCCAACGGCTGCCCTTTCACCACTCTACCAACAGCAGATTATCGACAGAATAGACTCACTGCGCGAGCAGGGAATCACAGTTTTGATTGTCGAGCAGAATGCTCGTCTTTCACTATCTCGCTCAGATCGTGGATACATCGTAGCTAATGGCAAAATCGTCCACACAGGAGACGCTCAACATATCTTGACAGATCCCGAAATCGGCGAGTATTTCCTTGGCTCTCACTGATACTAATCTAGTCAAACTCCAGACCCAATAACTCAAACTTGGCAAGAGGACAGCGTGTCATCGTCGCATGGTCCATGACCCTGATATGAATTTCTGCCACAACGTGGACTGTTGCTTGAAATAGATGACCGGCGTGAACATTGTTGTCATCATCTGACCAACAGCAGTGGATATGGGTGAATGGCTCTCCTTCCTGTGTGCGAGCAATGTTGCCTGAGAGGCTCACCAATTCAGATGGTGAACTCAACAACCGTCTTTGGTAAACACCTTCCTCATTCATGTAGCCATATTGATTTTCTCGAGTTCGGCCAATACCGCTTGTGATTGCGCCCGCATCAAAACCAAGATCATCCGCCAGCTCCTTTAGTGCCCCGTGTATTTCTTCCCCTGGATCAAGTCGCACGAGAATATCACTTCCTGAACGTGTGTGTTCCATGAGGGGGCGATTGTGAAACGGTGCTTGAATGAATCCCAAAGTCGATTTCTATTGCCTTCGGCAAAACTTGAGAGATACTGCAGTGGAAGCCCCCAGCATTTCATTCAGCCACCGGAAACAACCTTCCTAGTGCAGTGGAAGCACAGGGGTTGGATTTAGCCACCGTACTATTCATAGACCCTGAGACGGAGGGCGTATGCCCGACGGTGCCTACTATGACAATGGCCGCACAAGACTCCTCTGCAAGATGGAGAACTTTCCTCACAGAGGCCAAGGAGGACGATATCCTACTCATCCTCTCCAAACAGTCTGAGCCTTACCTCGATATACCATTCCACGAGCTCCAAGCATTCGACCCCGAGTTCGCTGACGATGTGCTCCAGTATCCTCGTCAGATTCTCGATCGGGGCTCTCAGACACTAGTTGAGATATGCCGAGATAGAGGGGAAGATATTGACGCAATGCTCCGTGTCGGAGAACTACCCAGAGACAGTAGGAGAAATCTGCGTGATATCGGTACTGCCGATATCGAGCGCCTGCGCTCAGTAGAGGTAATAATCACCAAGATATCTGATCTCAAGCCGAGATTGCATGTTGCTGTATTCACCTGTGAGGCCTGTGGTAACACGATCGAGGTAGGACAGAAGAACGAGAGAGAATTGGTCGAACCACTTCGCTGCCCATCAGATTCTGGGTGTGGAGGGAGCCGAAACTCGAAGGATAATCCGACTCGATTCAATCTTGTCATCAACGTGTCTAGGATGGTCAACAATCAGTGGATTGAGATTCAAGAATTACCAGAGAGCGTTCCCAGCGGAGCCCAGCCAACGCGCGGCTCAGTTCTAGTCGAGGGCGACCAAGTCAACCGGCATCTGCCTGGAGAGAGAATCGTTGCCAATGTGATGCCCGTTGTACGTAGCGAAGTAAAGAGGAACCGAAAGACTCCGATGTTCGATGTAATCTATCATCTAGTAAGTTCCGAGCACGAGAGTACTCCGTTCAATGAAATAAAAATTAGCGATGAGGATAAGGAGAAAATCCTTGAAATTTCAAGGAGAGAAGATTTGATGGGTCTGATGCAGAATTCCATAGCTCCTTCTGTTTTTGCTACTGGGGTGATGCACTATGTCAAGCGATCATTAGCTCTGCAACTGTTTGGAGGAGTTTCACGAATTCAACAAGACAGAACTAGGACCCGTGGAGATATCCATATCCTGCTAATGGGAGACCCTGGTGTTGCCAAGTCACAAGTCCTCAACTACATGTCAAAGATATCTCCTCGAGGCAAACTCGCATCAGGAGGAGGAGTCTCAGGCGCAGGACTGACCGCTGCTGCTGTAAGAGATGCATTTGGAGATGGAAGATTTGCATTGGAAGCCGGAGTCCTACCTTTGTCCGACAGGGGGCTGGCAGCAATCGACGAATTCGATAAGATCAGCGAGGACGATCGAAAGGTCATGCACCCAGCAATGGAGCAGCAGCAGATTAACGTCGCCAAGGGAGGAATCACTGCAACTCTACCTTCACGCTGCGCTATTCTAGCAGCTGCTAATCCTAAAGATGGTAGATTCTCCAAACGTGGCCCCAATCAAAGCGTCATGCACTCATATAGCGAGACCGGACTTCCTCCTCCTCTGGCTTCAAGATTCGATATAATTTGGATGCTCAGAGACGAAGTCAAAGTCCAAGATGATGAGAGGATCGCAAGATATATCCTTGATAATAGGACCAAGGGAGTCAGTGAGACCAAGATTGAGGAAGCCATCAGTTTAGACCCGGCCGAAGAGGCAAAGGACGATATTTACTCATTTACCGTGGACGATACTGAACATCTCTCTCTTGAATTCTTGCGCAAGTACATCGCTTATGCCAAGCGAAACCATGACCCCGATCTGAATGCTGATGCCAGAGCCAAGATATTGGATTACTACACTAACGAGAGACAATCATTCGGCCGAGAGGACCAGATGGGTGCGGAAGTCATCCCAATTACCGCCCGTGCGCTTGAGGCTCTGATTCGTCTTACTGAGGCACATGCTAGGATGCACCTCAGAGACACTGCTACCGGTGATGATGCAAAGGTTGCACTTGCAGTATTCAGGCACTGGAGAGAAGAATCCAACATTGAGGATGACTCTGAATTGTACTCAGGCGTATCCGCCACGGCCCGCTCGAATAATACGACAATCCGCAACATTGTCAGAGATATCTGCAGCACTGGAGACGGCACTGCTAGCATCACAGAAATCTACAACGCAGCCTCTGCCAGAAAGATTCCCGAGACCATGGTGGACGATGTAATCCAGCGCATGCTCACTTCCGGTGAATTGTTCAACCCTAGTGGCGATCGCTATGGTTTCGCCCGTTGAGTCTATTGAACGGCGCCTTTTCGCAGAAGCATGGAACCACCCGGTGACATTAGTGAGGCGGGTGAACTAGACCCTGTCGCCCTAGGTTTCATGTGTGGATTGGAAATCCATCAGCAGTTGGACACCGGCAAACTCCACTCAAGGATGCCAAGTGAACTATTCGACTACAGCATCGATGAAATTCCCGATGATTGGTCTCGCTCTAGCCGTAGGCTGAGAGCCTCCGAGGGGGAATCCGGGCAGGTCGATGTGGCGGCGCGATTTGAGCAGAGGAGAAATCGCTCCTTTGTTTACATCCAGTCTCCCAATGCAGGACTAATTGAGTTGGACGAGGCCCCACCGCTGGAGCACGATGACGAAGCCATTGACATTGTTCTTACAATGTCTGGAATGATGGGGGCCAGACCGGTATCTGCTCTACAGGCGATGCGGAAGACGGTAGTCGACGGCTCTAACACTAGCGGATTTCAAAGGACTACTTTGGTCGCAACTGATGGCACGATTCAGACCGATGAGGGCGATGTTGGAGTAGATGTAATCTGCCTTGAGGAAGACTCGGCAAGAAAACTCGACACCAAACCGTCATCTTCGGGTGAAATGGTCTATTACACTCTAGACAGACTCGGGATGCCTTTGGTCGAGATTGCTACGGCGCCCGATATCAAGTCCCCTGAGCATGCGCGCGAGACTGCTCTCGCATTAGGCACTCTTCTGAGAGACACGCGCAAAGTCAGAAGAGGCCTCGGCTCGATTCGTCAAGATCTCAATGTCAGTATAGCGTGTGGTGACCGGGTCGAGATCAAGGGCTGTCAAGACTTGAATTGGATTCCACGAATCATTAGTCTGGAGATGGCTAGACAACTCCACATGTATCGTCTAGCAGGTGATTTGCGGAGCGAGGCAGGACTTCCCCCACTACCCTCAGACAGGTCAAACGATGAGTTGCCCATAGAGAACAGAGTAGCCGCTGCCGCTGCTGCAAAACTCCCCCTTGATACACACAACCTGACCGAGTTGTTTGTGAATTGTGAGTCAGAGATGGTTCGTAAATCCCTTGATTCCGGGTCCAAGGCTCTGGCAGTCCCACTCTCTGGTTTCGCCGAAAAACTAGGCTCGAAACAGACCGATGGCGAAGGTGCGCAACTACCCCGTCTTGGTAGAGAGCTAGCAAGTGCAGCGAAGGTGGCTGGCGTGGCGGGTATTTTCCACTCGGACGAACTACCAGCATACGGCATCTCTTCGTATGAAGTCGAAGCGGTGAGGGACTCACTATCTCTATCCGAGGAGGATGCATTCGCTCTGTGCATAGCCCCTGAGTGGCAAGCAGAGTTGGCATTGGAATCAGTAGTCTTGCGCGCCCGACTCGCTTACCACCGCATCCCGCGCGAAGTCCGCAACGTCGTCATCAGGAAAGGGCAGCCCGAAGATGGCACCACTACTGCAATGCGGCCGCTACCTGGTGGGGCCAGGATGTATCCTGAGACCGACATCCCTGTGGTGGAGATCACCGAAGAACACTGGGACAGCATCAATGGAGAACTCCCACTGACCTCCGAGGAGAGAAGGGAGCGACTTCAGGGGATAGGAGTCTCTGACAATCAGATCGATGCTATTCTAGGCTCAGAGATGGATGATATNTTGATGATGGGAATCNAAATAGGGCCCTGCGGATGCCCGCCCNTGCCCGCAAAGGCATGGGCCTCAGCAATCCTAGACAACCTACGCGCGGANGTTGCAGAAGGAAGTGCTAGGGACGAGACAGAGGTGCCATGGTCGGTGCTAACATTAGCCATCCACGCCCGCGAGACAGGANCGGTCACCAGAGAGGGCGTTGTACCAATGGCNCGAATGCTATGGCTNGAGGGTCCAGATATTGACTCTGGCTTCGAGCACAGNCTGGAATGGCTCTCGGCCAAGTCAGGTGAGAACGGTTTCACTCCTGCAGACACAGGAGCAGTCGAGGCAGCAGTAGAGGAAGTGGTGGCCGAGAATGCAGACATGATTCGCGATAGAGGAATGGGTGCGATGGGGCCTCTGATGGGGGCCGTGATGAGTAAACTAGGGGGCTCTGCAGACGGCAAATCGGTGAGCGACGCACTCCGCTCTAAGATTACTGAACTTTCATCCGAATAAGATTGAATAACCGAATTCGTCGCCTTCTAAATCCGTGTCCGATTTCGTTGCCCTGATTGCCCTGTTTATCCTAATTTCGATTGCGGTAGCCGGATCTTCTCAAGACGATAACAAACTCAAGTCTCTGTCAATTGCTTGGGTCATTTTCCTGCTGATTACATTCTCTGCACTTAGTACCGAGTGGGCTAGGATGACATCAGAACTGGTCGATGATGAGGGCGATTCTCACTNCGGACTTCCTGACATCTGGGAAAGCAAACAAGTCGTATGCTTCCACTTCCCCCTGGGACATGCTCCAGAAGGATATGATGGAGCCAGATATCACATCGATAGCGATGGCACTCAGTTCATGTCTGACTCTGATTGGAACCAAACCGGAGCATGTATCGGCGGATTCACGGACTTTGAAAACGGTCTTGCTTTGATGGATGAGGCAATTGCAGTTTCAGGGGGAGAATTCTCTTACAACGCAACTCAGTACACTTTTGGCATGATGATCAATTCAATTGCAGAAGTCTATCCTTGTGATGTCTCAACCTGCTCAGATACCGAGGGAGCCTGGTGGGGCCTCTTTCATAATGGGCAGTTGGCAACGGCTGGAATCGGCGACCTAACACTGGAGNCAGACAGTGTAATCACGTGGTCCATTGTGACATGGTAAAAGAGAGGTTAGGACAACCATCAATAGCAAGTTGAATCTGACTCGGAGGGAGGCGCACATGTTCGATGCACACGCAGTCACTATCGGACCTCACGGCATGCTGCTGATTAACGCAGTAATGTTGTGTATGATTGGATGGGCTCTATGGAAGGCTGAGCGCAGACTAGAATCTGGAAGTGACTGGATTCTACTANTGATGTTGGGTGTTTTCGCAGTTTCTGGAAGGGTTCTGCTAGACCCTATTCCCAATATCCAACCTGTCACAGTAATTGTCCTGCTAGCCGGAATACATTACGGCGCGCCTAGGGCAATTGTACTCGCTACTACTGTTACNCTATGCTCCAACTTGATGCTTGGACATGGCCTATGGTCGCTGTACCAAGCTGTAGGNTGGTCTGTGGTGGGNGTTACTGGGGCGCTTCTCTCTGATCGATTACTAGTGAATGGCAGATTACACATTGAGAGANTGNCAATCNTTGCTGCAGCCTCNGCCTTTGCATTTGACTGGATTGTCTCAGTAAGCGCACTACATTCGATGGGAAGCGAACTCCTNCTTCCGTACATTCTAGCCGGACTCCCGTTCGATTTGCTTCATGCAGCAGGCAATNTAGCATTCGCTGCNTGGCTGGCAACACCTCTTAGCGAAGTCATGACCAAGCACATCAGTGCANNTTCNCCTNTGGCGGTGAACGATCCTGTCTCGAGCACCCTCTGAGTTAACAATGGTCNTAGTGACCAGAGCTNATCTGAAGTCTATCNCGAGGAAAGTTGGCCGCTCAATGCGGCCATGCTGTAGCCGAATGTATCCTCAAGGCCAAGCGAGACCATCCTAGGATGTTGAAGAGATACACAGGGGCAGGAGCTAGGAAGATTGTATGCGAGGCGCCTGACTTGGATACTCTCAAGCGACTATATGGAGATGCGAGGATGTGTGGGTTGGTCTGTTATATGGTCACAGATGCAGGCCACACAGAGATCCCTGCAGGAACAGTCACAGTCATCGGGATAGGCCCGGGTCTCCGTTCCGAAATCGACCCACTGACAAGCGATTTGCCGCTAGTGAAGTGAATAACTGAAGAAAACCCACCGTGAGCGTATGCCCTAGGTGGGTGGTTTTAACGGCTGGACTGGGAGGCGTTTGCCCCCCAGTCCGCCTTACGTATTTCCTGCCAGTCTAGTTTCCTAGAATGATTAGGCCATCTCGGCGATCTTAACCGAGGCCATTGCGCCTATGCCGACCATTACGCCGTCAAGGATCCAGTGGCTTGCCATAGCAGCTATGTCGCCGCCATCGCCCATCAGGTTTGTTGCCATGCCCATCGAGTTTCCGACCATGGTTCCCATAGCCATCACCACGAAAGCAGTAACCCATGCATCACAGCGAGAGTACACTGTCCAAAGCAGTGCACCACCAGCTATCATGCCAAGAGCAGGCCACATGTCAAACGCCCACATATCTGGGGCGGTAACTGCGGACGACTCGCCCTCAGTGATTATTACCACTGCGAGCACTGCTCCGATAACCTGAGCTACCAGGCGGCTTCCATTGTCCATCCAACTGTCCTGATCAGCCAAGTCACCAGTCATTATGTGACCCCAGGTGATCGCGGGCAGTATGTGGGCTCCACCAATTGCCATCCAAGCTGCAGCTAGGACTAGAGCTCCCTCAAGAGAACCTACTCCACCTGCAAGCCAGCATACC
>PBWO01000032.1 GCA_002727275.1 Methanobacteriota archaeon | reverse complement strand
CAGTGGTACATCACTCATATCGTAGCGAGATGTTCCATCACGGAACACAGACACCCCATGCCTAGCCCGCAGTATACCTTTTTCGATAGGCTCTGGTGTCTGTGCAATAGAGATAAGCCCCTTGACGGCCTTGATTCTTTCAGGTATTCTGTTTAGGCCCAAGGATCTCCTCTTCGTCTCAACAATCTTGCTCAGAGGAACACTGGTCCTCTGCCCCATCCTTCTTCTGTTTTGGTCACCCCTCCTATTCCTGATACTTGTCTTACCGCCGCACTCCTCTACTTCCTCGGATAATCTATGATGGCATCTCAGATGTGGAGAGTCCTTGCCGCATTTGTTGCATGTTCGAGGCCCCATCTCCACTCGAATCGAAACCTTGGCCGCAGCCTGACCAAGCAGTCGCTGAGGGCCACCACTCTCACCTATCGGATATAGAGCATGAACCATCGGTTTCATTTCACGAACCCCGGCTTTCTCTGGACGACCCATTCTAGAGCCGACCCTGCAAGGAACAGAGTCCTCCCATCTCAGGTTAGACAATTTTCTGACCAGCCACAGCGACCTCTCGACTTCATGGTCATCGAGCAGAGCGCGTGCAGCCTCGAGCAAAGATGGGTCATCAGGTCCAGAGTCCTCTATGGCAGCCGCTGCAGCTCTGCCCTCGGCATCGGTTTCCGAAATTCCCAGCCCCCTCTGCCGGGCTGCAGTTTCTGCTCGCATTCTCTCGACGGCCCTTACAGCTTCGATTTCCTCATTCCTCTCTTTCTCTTTGGCAATGGTCTCTGTTGCATCTCTTATTCTGGAAACTCTGTTGCTGATGTGAGGGCCGGCTTCTACTGCTACACGAACAGCCCCACTTACGAACTCCAGTCCGAGACCGTCAAGCAACCCTTCCCATGCAGAGGGGATGACGATGTCATCTCCTTCATGGTGATGCTCCACACCCAGAGTCATCAGAGATGACTTGACCACTCCGTGGTCATGCACCATGGTCCAACCCGGCCATTCTCCAGTAGAAGGTAAAGGCAACCCAATATCCTCGAAATACGAGTCAGACGACCAGCCCGATGCAGAACCAAGCATCCGCAAATCTCCACCCTTGATTTCGGACTGGCACAAAGCCTCGATTAGTTGTGGTGCGAAAGACGTTGGCATGTCAGACCACCAGAGGTTCCACGGCGGAGGAACAGCAGCACCATACTCCTTGATGGCGTGACAGACTTGCTCCCAAGTCAAGTCCATGTCTCGGAGATAGAGGTACCAGTCACGCTTTCTTAGGCTCCGCTCGAGATCACTCTCGCCTCCGCGCTGAATGGCGCCGTTGAATGGTATTCCTGCAGGGAGAACGTCCCTGTCCACGCCTAGCATTGCAGCGAATGACTCGACTTTGTCCGGGTGGTCCAGCGCATCAGCAAGATCGGCTGCCCACCAATCTCTGTTGTATCCCGAAGGAACCAGTTTCTTGTTGTTCTCAAGGAACTCACCGAAGCCGGATAACATCTCTCCAGAGTCCCAAATAGAAATCACATCGTTAGAGCATGATCTCCACTCTTCGACAGTCGAAATTCTTCGGTAGGAACCGTCTTGCAGCAATACTGTTGGCCCATCCAAATCGATGCACGGAGTAGCCGCGCAGGCCTTACCAGGGCGCTCTGTTTTCAGTTGGGTACCTACAGAGATGAATCCTCCATGAGCTTCCATAGATGCTGGATTGAATCCTGCTGCAGCAAGTCCAGTAGCACGACTTCTTCCGTATCTCAGTCGAAATGAACCAGGCCCGCCCGGCTCTCCAAAAACAGGCCTACCTGCAATTACGTCCTCCATGAATTTGCTATTCTTTGGAATTGCTCTGCCGAGGAAATTCTGCCAATCACCACTATCTTGCTTTTTNTTCTTCCATTCATCTAAACCCTTTGACGTGAACTTAGAGATAAACTCCCAACCAGGAATTTGTAACCTCTCGGTATGCTTCTGAATCTTGGGAGCCTTCAAACACAGACCCTCGCCAATGACAAGTAAAACTCCTCCTCTAATTCTGGTGCGAGCCGTATTGTTTGTGTTCACGATGTTCCTGACTTCCTTGTATCCAGCGCATTCNTGNCGTTCAGTTTCNTCNCCATTNATCATCACNGGNCANGCCCTGACAATTTCGTCCACCTCCTCGGGCGGTGGTTTGTATTGTAGACCAACACGATAGAGTCCAAATTCCTCCTTCACCCTCTCAACCTCAGGTGTAGTAGGAACATATCTTCCAACACCCAATTCTCGCCGAAGCATGTCACCAATTAGAACACTCAGAGCCTGCCCCGTTCCGCCTGCAGCCCTAATCGGTCCCGCGAAATCGATAGACAGGAACTCAGATCCGTCTGCGTTGTTCATTATCCTGACACCACCGATTCCCTCCAGCGGAGCCACTAGAACAGCCTCAGTTAGAACAGCTAGACCAACCCNGAGGCCAGAATCTATCGCTTTGGTGATGTCNCTAGTCCGNGNATGCATCCTCCTNGACACATCCAAGGCTATCTCGATGGCAGCAGTCTCCCTATCGGATTTCTTCAGCAAATCGCGTAAATCATCTTGAACCGGAATCGGATCATCATTAGGAGTAGGTCGGAGATAATCTTCGAGCAACTTCTCAGTCCTACTAGCGAGATCTCTGGTGCGTGGAATCTCAACCTCATCAGAGAAGTCCAAGCCCTGAGCCTTGGCCTNNTCAGCCAATTGGTAGACCTCATCCGCCTGAGTATCNAANCNCCTCTGGTAGNCANCGCGCTCACNNTCCAAGCGAGCTTGGTCATAGACTGCNAGATGCCCCTTNTCCATCCTAATCACNACACGCTCCGCTGCGGAGCATCCTCACACCGGAGTTGACCGTCCAAGAACATTCACTGCAATGTGTTAGCCTAATCTCCCTCTCAGGGCGAACCTTCATCCGACCCCTGCCGAGCCGAGGAGGTTGATGGCAACGACCGGTGCAGAGGAGGCGAGGGCACGACTGGTCGAGCGTGTTAGGGAATTGGCCTACCTTCATTCGCCCGATGATCCATTCACTTTGGCCAGTGGAAGGATTAGTCCGCACTTCTTCGACATGAAGCCCGTAATGATGGACCCNGATTGCGCCCACCTGCTCGGTGTCCTNATTCATCACGAGGTCGAAAAGATCGGTGGAGTCGATGCAGTAGGCGGGCTTGAGCTAGGCGCAATACCACTCACAGGAATCGCCATCGCCAAGGCCGGAAAAGGCTCACAACTACGTGGTTTCATGGTTCGTAAGGAGCCGAAGGGACGAGGAGGAAGAAAGACTGGTAATCCACCAGGAATCGAAGGATCTAGTCTNTCCGAGGGTGACAGAGTTGTGCTGCTAGAGGACGTGACGACCACAGGAGGTTCGGCTCTCAAGGCGGCTGCAAGATTGAATGAGATGGGCTGCGAGGTAGCCGCCTGCATTACTATCCTAGATCGCGAGGAAGGAGGGGCTCAGGCCTTCGCCGAAGCAGGAGTTGATCTGAGGCCCCTGATCGTTAGATCTGATGTCACAGGTGAGTGAATGAGTGAACACGTCATCGATTCGAGCGAACCTTATCATCCCGAGAAACTCGACAAGAAGGATTACGTCGGAGCGGCTACTTACTTCGAAATGGACTTGAGAACTGGAATTATCCTCGAAGTAGAGGAATTCTCTGAGATGCGCAAACCATCATACAAGATTCACGTCGATTTCGGCCCAGTAATCGGGAAGTTGTGGAGCTCAGCCCAGATTACCAACTACTCACGAGCGCAATTAATCGGTCGCACAGTAGTGGGCGCGGTAAACCTTGGCGACAAGACCCTGCCAACAGGGTTCGTCTCCCAGTTCCTCGTCCTTGGCTCACTGGACCCAGATGGAACAGTCAGACTACTGGAGCTGCCAGAAGGAGTCTTACCGGGCTCAATGGTAGCTTAGTTAGGGCCTAGGTGTCATAACCCAAAACCCGCCCCCATAGCCATGCAAGAACAATCAGGATACGCAGACAGCGGCCGAATTATGGCTGTTGAATTTGATAGGAAAATTATTGTTTACTGGTGGATGATGGCGAATTTAGGCCTCCTCTCTACAATAATTGGAATCCCATTGATGCTGATTTGGCTCCCATTTGGATGGATTATCCATAAGAAGCAGTTTGAACACATGAGTGGAGCCCTAACTGACCGTTCAATCAACATGCGCATGGGATGGCTGTTCAAGAAACAGCAGAACATTCCTTTGGACAAACTCACTGATGTATCTATTCACGAGGGTCCAATCCTGAACGCCTTTGGAGTTGTCAGGATGCAGTTTGAGACAGCTGGTGCCGCACCATTCATCCTCACCGGAGTAAAAAATTCCGATCAGTTCCGTGACCTCGTCCTCCAGCAAAGGGACTCGTTGGTCTCAGCCCCGTCGCCTGAACCATCTTCCGAATCAAATGATGTACTAGTTGAGATTAGGGATTTGCTGCAGGAGATTAATGCAAATCTATCCAGCGACGAGTGATTCCCCTATCGTTAGACTATTGGACTACTTACCGTAGCCAACCACATGCAAACCATAGTTAGGATGACGACAAGCGCAGGACCGATAGATATCGAACTCTACACCGAGGACTGTCCAGAGACCTCAGGAAACTTCCTCAGACTGGTGGATGATGAGTTCTACGACGGACTTCATTTCCACAGAGTCATCAAGAATTTCATGATCCAAGGAGGCTGTCCTCATTCGAGAGACCCTCACAACGGTAGAGCTGGAACCGGAGGGCCCGGCTGGAAGATTCCTTGTGAGTCTTCAGCACTGGCCAAGAGGCACGATAGCCCAGGACTGTTCTCGATGGCTAATGCTGGCCCCAACACCGGCGGCTCGCAGTTCTTCCTGACCACTGTCCCTACGCCCTGGCTCGATGGCAACCACGCTGTGTTCGGAAAAGTTGTGAAAGGAATGGAAACAGTATACAAAATCGAGAATTGCGATACTCAGCCAGGAGATAGACCTTATGACCCTCAGAAGATAATCAAGGTTGAGAGGGTTTAATAAAACGGCCTACTGATAGTCTATCATAGAGTTTATTAATAACTAATTAATGCCAAATGTATGGCAAAGCACCGTGCGGGAGACCGCCGAATAATCAGTATCAGCATACCAGAGGAAACAGCGCGCAAGTTAGATCGAAAGGTCGGCAAGGGAAGAGAAGATGGTAGGTCTGCGACAATAGCTAGAATGATCCATGAATCACTCGATTCTGAGTCCGATGAAAGGCCACCAGACCCCCCTGTCACTTCGCGTAGTGCCAAGGCACGACCGGATGCAATCAGAATCGAGAAGGACACGATGGGTGAGGTCGAAGTCCCAGCTGATCGTTACTACGGGGCTCAGACCGCGAGGTCCCTGATCAACTTCGATATCGGAGACGATACCATGCCACGCTCAATCATTCGGGCATTCGGGATTCTCAAGCAAGCAGCAGCCGAGACCAATGTCAGCCTAGGCGCTCTCGACTCCGACATCGGCTCCTTAATCTCAAGCGCCTGTGATGAAGTAATATCGGGCTCTCTGGATGAGCACTTCCCACTCAGGATATGGCAAACCGGCTCTGGAACGCAGACTAACATGAATTCAAACGAAGTCATCGCAAATCGGGCCATTGAGATATCAGGAGGAACCATCGGCAGCAAGACACCAGTCCACCCAAATGACCATGTCAACCGAGCTCAGTCTAGTAACGACACCTTCCCTACAGCCATGCACATCGCTGCTGCAGAGGAAACAAATCACCGTCTGCTACCTTCTGTCAGGCACCTACGAGATGAGTTGGAATTGAAGTCGAAGGAATTCTCCGGAATAGTGAAGATTGGCAGAACGCATCTGATGGATGCAGTACCTCTTACGCTAGGCCAAGAGTTCGGTGGCTACGTGTCTATGCTGGATTCAGATATCTCCAGAGTAGAGCACTCGCTCGAGGACTTGCTTGAGTTGGCCCTTGGAGGAACTGCAGTTGGAACCGGACTCAATACCCATCCCGACTTCGCTGACTCGGTGGCAGCGAGAATCGCTGACAAGACTGAGATGCCGTTTGTCAGCGCCGAAAATAAGTTCGCCCAACTCGCTGCCCACGATGCAATCGTGGCTGCTTCGGGTAGTCTGAACACATTGGCTGCTTCGCTGATGAAGATCGCCAACGACATCAGATGGCTAGGCTCTGGACCGCGATGTGGTTTTGGAGAGTTGGCTTTGCCCGCCAACGAGCCCGGTTCAAGCATCATGCCCGGCAAGGTGAACCCGACTCAGTCTGAAGCCATCACCATGGTCTGCTGCCAGGTCATGGGCAATCACTCAGCACTCTC
>PBWO01000031.1 GCA_002727275.1 Methanobacteriota archaeon | reverse complement strand
TGTTTCGAGGATTTCAAATTCACAATAATAACTGTCGAATTGCGTCAGGACTCCTCCATCCTCGCAGATGACTTCTTCCTGTTCTCCTCCAGTGCAACCGGGTGTAAATAGGCAGGCGCACAACATCATTACAGTCATCAGTAGGGTTCTCATAGACAACCTAGAGTCTTCACAAGAGATAAACGATTACCCGGCGGAAGGACAACTCCTTGACAAATGGTGTGAAAGGCTTAGATGGGAAACTCAGGACGGCGGTTTGTGAGCGATACATCTGAGTGGCTACGTGAGTATGTTTGCCGGCCTCGAAGCGGAGCACGACATGCCATTCTAATCGATCCTGCAGATCAGACCCCCGAAGTCGCTGCAAAGCGGTGTGTTGCGGCAGTATCTGCAGGTAGTAGTATGATTCTGGTCGGCGGCTCTACCGATACCGATATGGATAATGTGCACGACACCATTCTCGCCATCAAGGAAGCACTCGAATTGGTAACTTGGGCTTCCAGTCAGGACTCCGATACGGAAGAGGATGGATGGAACGTTCCTGTGCTTCTATTCCCTCAAGGCGCTACAGCCCTCTCTCCTGCAGCGGATGGAATCAAATTCATGATGCTGATGAACTCAACATCACCACGCTTTCTGATTGAGGAGCAAGTTGCTGGTGCACCATATATTCGCGAAGCGGGAATAGTTCCACTTCCCATGGGATATGTCATCTGTGCACCAGGAGGAAGGGCTGGCCAGGTGGGCCAGGCCAACCTGATAGAATCTGGTGAGACTGATCGCGTTAGTGCCTATGCCATGGCCGCAGAATCCTATGGCTTCGGTTTATTCTATCTTGAAGCTGGTAGTGGGGCAACACGCCCCGTTGAGCCCGAACTAATCCAAGCAGCCCGAGAATCGTGCAACTTGACATTGGTAGTCGGCGGAGGGATTCGTGAAGGTGCCGCCGCCAAACGTGCAGCCCATGCAGGGGCCGACTGGATAATCACAGGAAATCTATCCGAAGAATTCGATGACGCCAACCAGTTAGAACAAGTTCTTTCCGAATTTATTACTGAGATGAACTCTTGAGCCTCTCAATTTCGGAGACCAACCTCTCCAACTGACTCTCTAAGTCGAGTATCAAGGTGACCTGCTCCTCTTCACTTCGGAGCAATCTAGCGTTTTCCTCTTGCAACTCAACGACCCTACCAGCACCATCCTCGTCGTCAGCACGGCGCTGCTTTTCATTTGCTAACTGTGCTTCCAATCGTGCCACACGCCTCTCAGATACCCGCAAATCCTCCTCAAGCTCAGCGACCCTAGCCCGCATGGAACCCTCATGGTCCAAAGACTCTAGATCCATCTCCAAAGCACGCCTACCCTGCCTTTCAGTTGCTAATTCCCCTTCGAGCCTGATGACCTCCTCCCATACTGAGATGACCTCTTCAGCCAACCTCTCAGGGGCCATACCCGCAAGTCTGGTAGCGAGCCCTTCGCCCCCCTCCTCACTAACTCCCGCCTCTTCGGAATTCACAACTATCAACAAGAATCGCTGACCCACCACTCTTCAATCTTGAGGGAGTATAGGTCCGTAGGACCTTATCTTCCAACCACTGGGCACTTTCGCGCGGTCGAAGTTAAATCATGACCGCCGGTCGCCCGCGCTATAAAAGCCTTCAGAGCGACAGGCACGTTTAGATCTGGTAAGCACGATCAACCCTACACTCTCGACGTCGTAGCTGACAACGAAGCGGAGGCCAAAGAACGAGTATTCTCAAACTTCGGAAGCCGCCATGGAACTTCTCGCAGATTCATCATTATCAACTCCTTAGAATCAATCAATCCTTCCAAATCAACAGCACCAGTTGTCGTTGCCCATTTCCGTGACAGCGCTCTTTCCGAAGAGGAATAAACCATCACCAAATTGCGCAATGGTGAAAGGAGACCCATAACAGGGCGTAGCGATGAAGAAGTGGTTCATGCGCCAGTATTGGCGAATCCAGCAGAGTCAAACACTCATCTCGATGGGGTTCTGGACATCTACCCTCACCCTTCTGATTTGGCCCTATGTTAGTTGGAGATTCGAAGCAGACTCGACCATGCTCGGGCTGAAAATGACCTATTGGGGCCTGATTGGTATCGGAGCCTCCGTTCTTATCACTGTCCTAGTTATTGGCAGAATTTATGATGCCACGCTGGGCCTTTGGAGAGAACATCTGACCGTAGTTCAAGAGAGGAACCCATTTACTACATACAAGTTGAATGCACCTTTTGGGATACTTCTAGCCCAGACAAACGAGATTCTTCGAAGAATGGCCCCTGAAGATGAGGACATCCAGAGGCATTGCGAATTCGTAGATCGTTGGCTTGATTGGAATTCAGAACAGGAGATTTGGGCCAGAACGATGAGTTCCTGGAAGAATATCGTCGGTGACGAAGATCCCTTCTTAGCACACCTCAGTGAACCTTCGAGACAAAAACTCGATTCTACCGCCGATGAGCTACAGGACTTCTGAGCGTGGCAGCGATGTTCGAGCCTGAGGCCGTGGTCACACTCGCTATCGAGGCTGGAAACACTATTTTGGAGATATACAACCGAGATTCATCCATCGATGTGATGACTAAAGATGACAATTCACCTCTCACTGAAGCCGATTTGTCAGCCCACGAAATAATCGTCGAAGGGTTGCAACAAATCAATCCAAACATACCAATCGTCTCTGAGGAAGGAAGGGTTGGTGACCCTCTCTCTACTGATTATTGTTGGTTGGTCGATCCCCTCGATGGGACTAAGGAATTTGTAAAGAGAAACGGTATGTTCACCGTGAATATCGCCTTAATGATTCGACGTGCTGAGCGTTGGCTACCAATCTTTGGCGTAGTACATGCCCCTGTTACCTCAACCACTTGGTTTGGTGGCAAAGAAGGCGTACCCGCAACTCGACGTACGGCGGAAGCAATAGATTTGATTTCGGTCAAACCCAATAGTGTAGACGACCCGACCCGACTCGTTGCTAGCGGCTCACATAGGGGTGAAAGAGATGAGACATTTGCTGCTTCATTGGGC
Source organism: Methanobacteriota archaeon (assembly GCA_002727275.1). Classification (GTDB taxonomy): domain Archaea; phylum Thermoplasmatota; class Poseidoniia; order Poseidoniales; family Thalassarchaeaceae; genus Thalassarchaeum. The sequence continues at coordinate 8,050 of PBWO01000031.1, read as the reverse complement.
AAGTTTGACCTCGTTAGGATGGGCTCCTCACTCAAGGCCTGCGTGGTCGCCGAAGGCACAGCTGACCTTTACCCCCGTTTCGGCCCCACCTCTTGTTGGGACATCGCAGCAGCCCATGCCGTGGTAGAAGCGGCCGGCGGCTTAGTTCTAAATCCAGAAGGAATCACATTGGATTACGATTTGGTGGAGGATGTACTGAACCCATTTTTCCTAGTGGCAGGAGATAGTCGCTGGACCGAGGATTGGATAAAATCGAACTATTGAAGCCCTGCGGGCCATTCTGGATTACCGAAACCTGTTATCGTTTCAAGTAATTCCAAATCTCCAAGTAACTCTTCAATCATCCCAGACATTTCTTCCTTGCTAGGTGCATCTCTCTCTATTCTACGTCCACTGAGAACTGGCCAAGAATAGATATCCACTCCTCGATTCTGCAGGGAACTCACCAATGTAGATTTCAATACTGAAGGGATTAGGCTAGCAAACAACTTGAAGATCGATCCAACTATAGTGAGAGGCCTCCTTTTTTTGGCAGAATTTCCACTCATTCTGCCTTCTAAATTGAATGTATGACTTTCCAATTCTAAATGCTCCACAACTCTCCTCAACACGCTTTCCGAATTATTTCGCATTTCACCAGAATCGATAATCAAGAAACGATCGGAAGAGAACTGATTGTACCATCTGGACAAACTTGCACCATACATGGAATCCACACGTAATCGCGGGTCCCCCCAAGCTTCTGAAAAGTTTGACCAATCGGCCCCATTCAGCTTATCTTCCCCTGTATCTAGAATCATATTCCAATGGCTGATTGTGCGACTAATCGGCTCGCGAAGACAAACGATAAATTTCGCATCGGGCCACCACTCTGAGATCCTAGTCACAGCCTCCGGACAAGAAAGAGTGTGCACCGAACAATCCAATTTTACCCCCTCCCCAACAAAACACGAGGAGTACCGATCCCAATTTGGTAATCGAACATCTCTTCCAAAGGTGCCTTTGTGTGTGGCCACTTCATTGGGCTCTTTCGGGTTTGAAACACAAATTCCGGGGTGCTGCTCCAATACTCTAGCCAACCAAGTAGTCCCGGATTTAGGGACACCTATCAAGAATGCACCCACCTCGGGCACCACTTCACCCTCTAGACCCACAACACCCCTCCGCACCTTCTCGATATAGGATGTACGCGCCCCCGTCGGTGTGAAATAGGAAACTCTTGTCGCACGGCCCACCACAGGTGTTCTGATGTCAAACAGAGTAGTATGGTTCACAGGACTTTCGGGAGCCGGGAAGACAACCATAGCAATGGCCGCCGCAGAGCGCTTTGGGTGCGAGGTACTCGATGGGGACACCATTCGAGACTTCTTCTCCAACTCTGACTTCTCTAGGAAAGGCCGTGAAAGACATCTTTTGGGTGTTGCCAAAATGGCCAAGATGATTTCCAAGCACACCAATGTGATATGTTCATTCATCACACCCTACGAAGATGTTAGACAGAAAATTCTGGATATCCTACCTGATAATGCCGTGATGGTCCACATCTCGACTTCTATCGAAGTTTGTGAAGAGCGTGATGTGAAAGGCCTCTATGCCAAGGCACGCTCAGGCGAAATTCCAAATTTTACTGGTGTTACCGATCCATTCGATAATCCTGAATGCGCACACCTGACTCTCGACTCGAGTGGTGAGAAGGGCAAGGGTGTGAACGATTTGGTCGACCAACTCTCTCATCTCTTTGAGCGCCCAAGGGCAGTATTACTCCCAGGTCGTTGGCAGCCATTGCATGTGGGGCACGAGTGGCTAATACAGAGAGAATTAGATCAAGGAAAGAGAGTGGTTGTGGGGATTCGAGACACCCCCGTTTCAGAAACCGACCCCTATTCTGCTGACATGCGAAAGAGAATGATCGAACATCGCTACGAAGGTGAAGATGTCGAAGCCTGGATTATGCCAGACATTGAGGCCATTTCCTATGGTCGTAAGGTAGGATATGAACTCCGTGAAGCCGACGATATCCCTCCAGAAGTATTCGCGGTCTCTGCTACAGGAGTCAGAGGCGGCAACAGAGCAAATGTTTCTCAAAAAGTCATGGAATTCATGATTTCAGAGGGCATCTGGGATGGCGAGTAACCAGTAGACATAAGTCCACCAAAGCCCTCCCTGATTCATGTTCCAGAGTATCAAATCTAGAGATGGCCGAATCTTGGACGTCCTAGTAGCTGGCGACATTACATCGAAGACCGCACTAGTATGCCACCACGGAACCCCAAGCGACGCCTCGATATGGTCGGATTGGCACCAAGATGCATTAGACAACAACCTCATTCTGGTGGCCATTTCTAGGCCGGGTTACGGACTATCAGAAAGGAATCCCGGTAGGTCAATTTCCAGCGTCGCAGCCGATGTCGAAGATGCACTCGATAACCTAGGCGTAGACCAATTCCTCTCCATCGGTTGGTCGGGAGGCGGACCTCATGCGCTGGCATGCGGTGCCCTAATTCCAGACCGCTGCAGGGCTGTATCATCATTAGCAGGAGTCGGGCCGTATGGTGAGCCAGATTTGGACTTCCTAGACGGAATGGGGCCTGAGAATGTCGAGGAGTTTGGCATTGCTCTCCAGGGAGAAGCCCCCCTACGTGTTTGGATGGATGAGCACGCAGATGCATACCGCACCATTAGTGACGACGAACTAGCCACGGCTCTGGGCGGTCTGGTTCCTGAAGTGGATGTGGTGGCTCTGAACGAGCAAGGACTAGCTTCCGTTTGGGCTTCGAGTATGCGCAGATGCTTCACTAAGGGGTGGGATGGCTGGATAGATGACAATCTGGCTTTCTGCTCTGGTTGGGGTTTCGAACCATCTCAACTCACTACCCCCGTCACCATTTGGCAAGGAGATTTGGATCTCATGGTACCTTTCGCGCATGGCGAATGGCTCCTCAAACACATTCCCACTGCCAAACCTAGGCTTGAGAAGGGACATGGACACCTTTCTCTGGTCGCTGACCGCAGACGGGCAATCATCGACGATTTAATCTCGAATCTCTGACTATCTGTCTGCGACGGCTTCTTGGCTGTCGGGCATCTCGAACGGCTCGATGGCAGTCGACCGTGCAGAATTGCAGAGGATGGCCCAGTTGGTTGAGTTCAACCGTGAGAGGATGCAAACCATTGAGCAACAAGTTCGCCAATTGGAAACCATCAGAATGGAACAGATTCAGGCTATTGAGGCGTTGCGGGCAATCCCTGAAGATGGTGCCGAGGGAGCCATGATTCCCCTAGGTTCCGGCCTTCAAATCATCGCTGACATCCCCGCTGATGCCGGTGCTGTAATCGACATAGGTAGCAGAATCCAGGCAGAGAGGACCAGAGGAGAAGCTGCAGACATCCTCAGTAAGAGAGGGGANGAGNTGGTNGCNGTNATNGATNGGCTNCGCCAAGAGTTCGANGAACTCGANAAGGCAACAGTCGAGACCGCTCAGAAGTTCAATGAGAGCGTGGAAGGTCTGGAGCCGGAAGAACTCACTTCCTCCGACCACGAGAGCGAGACACCAGAACCGAAGAAAACACCCCGACGTAAGAGAAAGAGAGGAACAGAACTTACTTTGGACGATTGAGGTGAAATCTTGAAAGTGAAGGAAGTCTCAAATTACTACTTTTGGGAGCATGAACTAGACCTTTATTTGACCATAGGTACGGCACTTCCTCCAAATCAAGGCCCCGTTGATGATTGGGACAAATGGGAGAAAAAAATGAACAGATTTCTCTCCAAATCAAATGTCTACAGAATTGGTCGATACTACACATACCGAACAAAAGAAGAAGTATTGGAATACGAACTTCAATTGGTTGATCCCAAACGAGACCGACAGGGCCTCATTGAAGCTAGAATGAAAAGCGCGGGTCTTAGAGCCCATGGTACGAAGGCGGAAATGTCACTTCGATGGAAGAAACACGTTGAGAAAAATTTCGAAGAAAAATATGCCAAGATATTGAAAAAACAATTGCTCGATCCACCATGGGATGAAAAAATATCTACACATACCTCTCGAAAGCCCGTGTTTCTGAAACCCTTTCAAGTAGATCCGAAAACACCGTTGGAAATTGCCGACCGATTAACAGGAAGGGGTTCTTACTATTTTTTCATAGATACACTATATCTTGCAGATTCAAAAGAAGAAGTAATCAGATATTGTAATCCAAACCCAGAGAGTGCAACACCAAGCCGAGATAGAATACCTGATGAAACCCAAATATTCGTCTGGAATAGAGATGGTGGGGCCTGTGTCAATTGTGGAAGTAGGGAAAATCTCGCCTTCGACCACATCATACCCCATTCCCTCGGTGGTAGTAATTCTCGACGCAACCTCCAACTACTCTGCGACACCTGCAATCTAAAGAAGAGCAACAAGATTGGTGGCTAATCCTCAGGAGATGGAAATATGGGCTTATTTGACCGCTTCAAGAAGCGCTTCAGAAAAAGCTCCGAGGAGGAAATTTCAGCCGACGAAGAGTCCCCTGAGGCAAAACAAGCCTCCGAAGAGGGAGCCCGAATGAGACAGAATATCGCCAAACCCCGTGAAGAACCAATTCCTCAGGAAACACCCGAAGAGCCAGATGATGAATGGGACGATGAGGATGATTCAGCCCCAGACCCATTCGCTGTCACCCCAACAGATCGTAAACAGAGGAAGCAGGAACAGAGGGCTGCCTCAGTAGAACAGGCGAAGAAGCCAGAACAACCGAAAGAGCCCAAACCAGTAAACGAACCAATGCAATCTACTACCGGTCGCAAACTAGTCTCTAGTGGGCCTGCGAAGATAGAGGTTGATTTCGGTGACACCGCGACCAAGACAGGAGGCCGAGTAATTACAGCCAGTTCCAAACTCGACTCCATCCTTAGGGAGTTAGAGGAGGATCTTCTCACATCGGACATGGCCCAAGGCGCCGCAGAGGAAGTCGTATCGACACTGAAAGCTAACCTAATTGGAACTAGATTGAGCGGTGTAAAGAAACTTGAAATCGTTCTGGAGGAAGCACTCAGAAACACCCTATTAAAACTCCTAGAATCAGGCTACTGGGACTTTGACAAAACAGTAGACTCCTTCCTTGAAGAGGGCAGTCCAGTAGTCATTATGGTGGTCGGTGTGAATGGCACTGGAAAGACCACGACCACAGCAAAAATTGCCCACCAACTATCTGAGCAGGGCAAATCAGTAGTCCTTGCAGCAGCCGATACATTCCGTGCCGGAGCAATAGATCAACTGGCNACTCATGCTGAGAGAATAGGNGTTCGNTGTATACGCAGNCAGAGAGGNGGAGACGCAGCAGCCGTCTCNAGGGATGCAGTGGACAGCGCGAAGGCGAGAGGAGAAGACATCGTCATNATNGATACTGCAGGNAGGATGCAGAACAAGACCAATCTGATGGAAGAANTGAGGAAAGTGCANCGAGTGACNCAGCCCCATTTGGTGCTATTCGTGGCAGATGCCCTAGCAGGCAACGACGCAGTCACACAGGCGGTTGAATTCCAGCGCATGCTGAGTTTCGATGGCGCTGTGCTATGCAAACTTGATACCGACGCTAAGGGAGGCGCAGCACTCTCTATCGCACATTCAACAGGCAGACCAATCGTTCTAGCTGGAATAGGTCAGGGATATGAGGACCTCATTCCCTTTGATCCAGAATGGCTCTTGGATTCAATTCTCTGATTAATTTATCAGTTGGTGACCGAGTACAGTCATTCTAGAGTGATTCAGCAACCCCAGACCGCGTCGTTCTTGAATCGTCACCCACACGTCGGGCTAGATGTCTAGTGAGGAACAACCTCTGGCTTTAGTCGTGGTCGGCAATGCGACAGTCGAAGGACGACTCCGAAGTATCCTGAAGAATCAAGGTTGGAGGACGGAGACCTGTGGTGATGGTGACAAGGCTGTCGATGAGTTCGTCAGCCTCCGCCCCGATCTAATTTTCCTGTCTCTAGATATTCCATCGATGGACGGCCACCTGGCCGCCCTCGAGATGAGAGAAACAGATTACGAGGCAAGAATTGTGATCGTTAGCTCAAGACAGCGCCTGACTACGGCTCGCAATGCAGCGTATTCGGCTGGCGCCGTCGCCGTTCTTGAGACTCCTCTGACCCAGTCAGTTTTCGATGAGAACTGGGAGTCAATGATGGGAGACATCCCCCCCGCTCCAGGGCTGGCCGATCTCGATGAGCTCTATCCAGAATCTGAGGAACCCGAGATGCCACCGATGCCGATGCCCCCGGTCATGCCTATGATGCCCGAAGCTGTGGTTATGCCCGAAGCCCAAACAAGTGAACCCGAACCTGCCGAGAAGCCCAAGAAAAAGGGTAAGTGGTTGAAGAGAATCTTCTTCCTTCTGGTGATATCGATTGCTGGAGCAGGTGGGGCGCATTACGGCGGTTTTGTCGACTTGACCGAGTATCTCCCGATATTGGAAGACTATCTTCCGTAATCGTGTTTTGAAATTTCCAGACAGTTACCTTGTCTTCAGCGCAGACCAGGTTGCATCAGCATAGGCCTTGGCAGCGGCCACAGGATCATCCGACTTGTGGATGCCCGAGCCAACGATAACCGCATCAGATCCAGCCTTTATGGCGTCAGAGGGATGACCGTATCTCTGCCCGAGGATACCTTCCTCAGCAGAAAGGTTGACTCCCGGTGTCCAGATCATCTTACCCTCACCTACCTTCTCGCGCAGAGAAGAGACCTCATCTGGCGAACTACCGTTGCCGATGTATCCCATAACATGCGGTGAAGAGGCGCCCGTAGAAATCGTCTCATCTGTGTAACTCTCTGTCAACAGATTACCTCTGCTGGACATCTGTGCGAGCAGGAAAATACCACCTATTCGCTGTACATCATCCCACCCGGCAGCGATTCCATCGACAATATCGGGGCCTGAGACTCGATGAGCCGTGACTATGTCAGCCCACGAGCGAATGTCGTAAACTCCACCCATTTGTGTCTGAGAAACTCTTCCTATGTCTGCAAATTTCCGATCTTCAAACAACAACAACCCGTGTCTGTGGGCCGCTTCCACGACATCCCGCCAAGCCTCTTTGGAGTAATCCTCGACCATGTCGACATGTGTTTTGAGGGCAGCTATGTGGGGGCCTACTTGGTTAATCAGTTGAACCAATTCTGCTGTGGTTTCCAAGTCGGCAGCCAGCACGACCAGTGTCTGCTTCTCTACAGCCGCCTCCATGAATCGATGCGATAGTGGATGCGCTGTACTCGACCACCTGCTACCCCACACATCGGCCGCTTGCATCGAACCACCCCGCCACCCCGCCTATCTCAAGGCTTTCCCCAAGTCAGGCTATCTAGGCTGAGGCGTAAGCCGCTTTGTTCATGGACGGGCGTCAACCGTCATCCTGCATGGGGTCGCTCCCTGTTCATTCGGTTGAGGTGACCACCAAGGAGATGGAAGGACTCCCCGACGCTAGAGGTGACAGCGTCAGAGGGATGCTTTCATCTGACTATGGCATTGATGTCGGGCGGGTCAAGGTGACTCTGGGTTATCTAATCAAGGCAGATTTGCAACTAGACGAGTTGGAGAGAACAGTCTACGATCTCTTTGCAGACCCAATCATCGAACACGGCACCTGCTCAGGCAAGTTGCTAAACTCGCAGGAAATCTTCCCCGAGCCGCCTGAGGCCATTGTACAGGTTGGATTCAAGCCCGGAGTAACCGACAATGCTGGACAGGCAGGCCTTGACGGCCTGACAACACTGTTCCCATCAATAGGAGAAGCTCAGGTAGCCTACACTCGTACCTACATGTTCTGGGGTCTACCCAAGAACACCACCGCCGAACAACTCGCAACCCCACTTCACAATCCGATGATCGAGCGATGCGTAGTGGCTGGTAAGGAGGAGTGTGACTCTGGTGACTGGCCATCCTTACCGTTTCCCGACCGACCACCCGCTGCCTTTGCAGAGCCAGCTGTGGTAAATCTCGAAGTCAGTGACGAAGAACTTCTCACCATCAGCGAGAAGGGCCTTCTCGCACTAAATCTGGA
>PBWO01000004.1 GCA_002727275.1 Methanobacteriota archaeon | reverse complement strand
CACAAACCACCAGGCACAATTGAATGGGAGTAATCCGATTCTTTGATGAAGGGTGGAGCCTGCCGCGAGTCAGGCCGACATAGCTTAGTTGGTGGAGCGGCGGACTGTTAATCCGCAGGTCGCAGGTTCGAGTCCTGCTGTCGGCGCCACTAATCTCTTCTTGCGAAAGCCGCTAGAGCCAATACTGCTAAGGCCGAAATCAGTCCGAATCCAGGAGTTCCATTGTCCTCATTTGGATCTACGTAGTTCGGCCCGTCTGTATCATCCGGATCCATCTCATCACAGATATCATCTCCATCTAAGTCACCAGGGACTGAGGCAGAATTCAACGGGTTGCTAGCACAATCTTCCTCAAAGGAGTCGGAGAACTGATCTCCATCATCATCTTCGTCGGCATTGTTGCCAATACCGTCTCCATCGGTGTCATCCCACTCTAGACCGTCGAACGGAAAAGCATCGTCTCCATCCGCGACTCCATCTCCATCATCATCTGGGTCTAATGAGTCGCAGTTGCCATCACCGTCATTGTCCATTGGTACAGAACCGTCATCCATTGGATCGGAGCCACAGTCGCCTTCTGTGCTGTCAGACCAACCATCACCGTCATCATCGTCATCATAGTTATCACCAATTCCATCTCCATCGGTGTCATCCCATTCAGCAGGATTGTCCGGAAATGCATCGTCCACATCGTCCACTCCGTCCCCATCATCGTCGGAGTCCATACCATCGCACACGCCATCACTATCTGAGTCCACAGGAACTGAACCAGAGTCCATCCCGTCACTACCACAATTGTCCTCATCATCGTCGGACCAACCATCATCGTCATCGTCGGCGTCGGAGTTGTCTCCTATTCCGTCTCCATCGGTATCTAGCCACTCCGAGTTATCATCGGGAAATGCATCATCGTCATCGTTGACTCCGTCATTATCAGAGTCATTGTCCATGGTATCGCAATCGCCATCGCCATCTGAATCAACAGGTATTGAATTGACATCTAATGGGTCGGAGCCACACCAACCTTCGACTTGGTCCGTGTATCCATCGCCATCATCATCGTAGTCGATTGGATCGCACTCACCATCTCCGTCAGTATCGGTTGGAAGTGAATTCGCATCCAATGGGTCAGAGAAGCATCTTTCTTCCATCAGGTCTGAGACTCCATCGTTGTCATCATCGTCATCGACATTGTCTCCTTTACCATCTCCATCGGCATCTGCCCATTCGGTAGAATCGTTAGGAAATGCATCATCGGAATCTGCAACTCCATCGTTGTCATCATCCGTATCTAACTCATCGCATATACCATCGCCATCGCCATCAGCCGGAGTAGACATCCCGTCTAATGGGTCACTTCCACAATCTGTTTCTATGGTATCGCTAAATCCATCACCATCGTCATCAGTATCTGCATTGTCTCCTATGCCATCTCCATCGGTGTCGGTAGTCTCATTTGGGTTCAGAGGGAAATCATCGTCGGTATCATTCACACCGTCGTTATCGTCATCGGGGTCACTATCATTTGGTATACCATCTCCATCGAAATCATCGCCCTCAAGTGCATCACAAATACCGTTGTTATCTGAATCCACAGGGACATCATTAGCATCCAGTGGGTCTGTCCCACAATCCACCTCATCAGTGTCCAGCCAACCGTCGTTATCGTCATCAGCATCCGCCATCATTGAAACGGTAGAGGTGAATACAACATTGTCGATGTAAATGGATTCGGTCTGAGAATTTGAACTCAAATCTATCTCTAAGGAACCAAGTCCAGCAGATCCAATATTCACAGAGTAACTGGTCCAAACTCCCTTCAATCCCGAGTAGTTATTATCCAAATCATCTCCATATGTGCTCAATATGTTTACATCGCCATTGGCCCCAGAAAATGTTACGTTAATCCAATCGTAACCGTATTGAGAACTCCACTCATATCCAGTATCCTGGACAAACATATCGAATGTCAAAGAGTCTGCTGATACCGATTCTAGTGAAAGGGTTGCAATTCCATCTACATCTCCCATCTGGTATCCTTGCAATCCGTCTGTATAATTGCCAACAGTGCCAGTATAATTTGCAGTTCCGAAGTAATCGCCATCAGTCAGTCCAACGCCTCCATTTGATGTATAGAATGTAGTGAAACCAATCTCAGAACCATTGGTCTGATTATGGGCTACATGTGGCTCATTCGCATTATTCCAGAGGTAATAATTTGAAGTCCCATTCCCAGTATCAAAGTACTTTGCACCATTAGTGAACGGGTCCTCAAAAGAGGTGTAGGCAACTATCGACTGAAATGTACAACCACTAACTACAGTATCCGGCAAACCATCTCCATCGGTGTCCGTATCCGCACACGGATTATTTGGGAAATCGTCGTTCGCATCATCGGTTCCATCACCGTCAGAATCAGTCGCTAGAACGGCGTATGGGACAGTTAGTAGAAGCATTGCAGTCAGGATTGTAGCAGAGGTGGCGCGGTTACTCATGGTGAACCATAACGGAGCCGATTCAAAATACTCTCCCTTCAAATGCCACGAAACAATTGTTCGGATGACCTTCCGCTAACCTCTTTGACCCGCTTTCGATGCAGGGGCATGAGCGCCCGCGAAGCAGCAATGAGGATTTTGCAAGCAGTCGATGATTCGGGCAGACACTACAGGGATAGCCTGCCAATGATAGCCAGTGAGAACATACTTAGTCCGCTTGTTCGAAAGGCCTGTGATTCCGACTTACATGGTAGGTATGCAGAAGGTCTGCCAGGTAAGAGATATTACCAAGGCTGCGAAGACTTCGACTCTATCGAAGAAATCGGAATAGCCTCTGCAAAGAAAGTGTTCGATTGTAGTTTCGCAAACATCCAATCGACCTCAGGAACAGTCTCCAATATGGCTGGACTAAAGGCCTTAGCCAATCCGGGAGATACGATTACTGCAGTTTCTACTGCAGATGGTGGCCACATCTCTCACGCCCGCATGGGGGCTGTGGGCTTGAGGGGGCTGAATCTCATAACATATCCTTGGATTGAGGAACGAATGGAGCCCGATATTGATGCAGCAGCCGCCCTAATACGTGAGACGGAACCTAGCATAGCCCTGTTTGGACAATCTGTTTTCCTTTTCCCGACTCCTCTGCGAGAATTATCCGATGCAGCTCATGAGGTAGGGGCTAGAGTAATGTATGACGCCGCCCATGTTTTGGGTTTGATTGCAGGAGGGCAGTTTCAAGATCCACTGCGTGAAGGTGCCGATCTGATGACCGGCAGTAGCCACAAGACATTCCCCGGACCTCAGGGCGGCTTCCTTCTCTCCGATTCTGATGATCCGAAGTTCATGAGGCGACTCAATAGCTCAGTATTTCCTGGAGTCTGCTCTACCTATCATCTGCATCATGTTGCCGGTAAGGCGGTGGCTTTAGCTGAGTTCGAGGAGTTCGGAGCTGATTACGCAAGAGATATTGTCGCCAATGCTAAAGCTCTCGGAGCTGCATTGGCAGCCGAAGGTTTTGATGTCATGGCTGAAGAGAGAGATTATACTGCCAGCCATCAGGTCCTGACTCGTCATGGCGACCCCGATTCAGGGGCTGGCAGGGATGCAGCCGCATTACTCGAAGACGCTGGAATAATCACTAACATGAACATGCTACCTGGGGATACCAAGGCCATGTCGCCTAGTGGCCTCAGATTGGGAGTGCCTGAACTTACCAGAGTTGGAATGGGGAATGATGAGATGCAGGATGTTGCACACTTCTTTGCTAGGGCTCTGATTACTAAGGAAGATACTGCCGAGATTAAGCGCGATGTTACCGAGTTCAAGTCTGAATTCCTTAATGTTGGGTATTGCTTTGAGCCAGGTCTTGCTTATCCGGGGCTGTGACAGTTTGCCTGAGACTTAATCCTCCAAGACCCTCTCGCACCACTATGCATCATCATCGCAGAACGGCTTTGCTGCTTTGTCTATTGATGCTAAATTCAGGATGTCTAGGGCTATTCGGAAACGAAGATAACCAAATTGAAGAAGTAGATTGTCAGTCTCAGCCTGAGCACCCGGAATGCTTCACAGATGTTGTTACAGAGGAGGATTGCACGACACAACAAATCTTCACAGGAGATGCGTGCCGACTGATGATACCTCCTTCCGAGTTGACTTACGGAGTGGACGAGATTACTCTGATTGTCGACTCTGAGATGCAAGCCCTGACTCCCTCTTTCCAAGGCGATGGACCTCAGAACTGGTTTGTCAATCCCCGACTCCCGGATGGCCTTATTCTGGATTATTCCGGAGAAATATCGGGGACTCCACTAGGAGTTTCAGAGCCTATTCTGCACACAGTCACTGCTACTAATGCAATGGGCTCTTCGACTACAACTATCGAAATCACCGTATTAGATCCGGCACCTCTGTCAATTCAGTATATCTCCGACACTCTAACTTGCACCCTTGATTCAGTTTGTTCAATCGACCCGCCTCTAGTCCAAGGCTCATCTGCAGAAACTTGGTCTGCAGAACCTCCTCTCCCGCAAGGACTAGAACTGCTCGAGGACGGTTCAATATTGGGAACTGCCAGAGCCCTAGGGGATTCCAATCACTCAATCTACGCATCCAATTCAGGCGGCTCTGTAGATACCACCTTGCGAATAATTACACTACATCAGGCACCAAATTCACTATCATACCCCGGGCATCCATTCTACTGGACAATCGATGAATACGTCCAGACAACTCCTACTTATGATGGAGGTCTAGCAACACATTGGTCTGTAGAGCCACCCTTGCCCCCTGGAATCATATTAAGCCAAGAAGATGGATCTCTACGGGGCACTCCATCTGCAGTGTATCCGCTCAGAGAATATGTGATTTCTGCACAAAATACCGGTGGCTCAATTTCAACTTCAATTCTGATTGATGTAAGAGATCTAGTGGTTGAGGATTTGAGATATGACCCATACATTCTCGATCTTAGAAAAGGCGAAAATATTGGAAAAATTTCGCCTACTTGGCAAGGAGGAACTCCCGATACATGGGAGGTAAACCCTCCATTGCCCTATGGTATTGAACTCGATATCTATACGGGAGAAATTAGTGGAGTTGCCAACCTACTACAGCCATGGTCACATCACACAATCTGGGCCAACAACTCGGGAGGAATCGCCTCAACCACATTACAAATCAGAGTCACAAGTATGCCTCCAGACCAAATCTCATGGCCCAACGATCAATACGCCTTGGAATCAAATGTAAGCGTGAATATTACTGTGACTAATCTTGGTCCCTCTATCGAAACATGGGAAGCCGATCCTGATCTTCCCACAGGCTTGACTCTACACTCTGACGGAAATATTTCGGGAATCCCCACGCAACGTTCAGAATGGAAACAATACACAATCTGGGCAAACAACACAGGAGGTTCTGTGGGACTATTGCTATGGATTGCTGTTCACGACCTAAGGGCCGACCAATCTGACTTACTGCTAGGCATGGGTGAGACCAATTGGGGCGGCTGGCCTTCTCCAATATTGCCAATCGGCGAGTGGGCTTTCCCAATTGGATTTGCTCAGGAGGGATACGGCTCAACCATTCCGGTAATCTCGGCCAGCCATGTAGGTAGGGGCAAGATGCTCGGTTACGGCCATGAGAGCTGGGTAGATGGGGCCGGAGCGGCGGAGACCCAGTTTTCTCTACGAGCAGTAGAGTGGGTCTGTGGCGAAAATGCCGACGTCGGGCTTGCCTATGGGGCCGGATTCGATAATTTTGAAGATGAGTTGCAAGCCGAAGGGCACAGTGTCCATCTATCTGTAACTCCGGCAGACCTCTCCGGTCTGGACTGCCTACTAGATGAGTTTTGGAATGGTCACGACAACCAAGACAATCAGAATCTGATTGACTTCGTTCTGGAAGGAGGAGGTCTCATTATGGGTGGACACGCTTGGTACTGGTCGTATTCCAACTCCGATGTCGCTCATAATTACCCAGGCAATAAGATTGCCAAGACTACTGGGCTGTTTGTCTCCCAGGCATGGGGATACAACGAAGTCGACCTGTCTGAAATGCCCCACGAGTTAACACGTCCACATGCGGCAATTCAGGCAATCAGAGAGGATAGATTAGACAATCAGAGCCTCTCAGAGGCTGAAGCAACCATCGCTGATGCAACTCTATCTGTGTGCACGGGAGTAGTATCTCTCGACTTCCATACTTTCTGGTCGCCTCTCAGGGAGACGGTCAATTCTACCGGCTGGACAGTCATAGAATACGGCACTCTATGGCAGAATGTCGGGCACAATATGGGCGAGGACCCGGTAGCCGACACTTTACTCAGAGTCGAAGCTGCACTAACCCAAGGATTACCGGCTAACGAGTTACAACCGCACCCGAGCCATACTGAATTCCCCGGAGAAGTACCGGCTAACGCGACCAGAATCACTCGTACAGTAACCATCGATGGTAACCAGAGCGGCCTACCAAGTAATTTCGGATATGCCGGAGCTAGAGCACATGTAAGAATGTCCACGGGATTGTATGCTGCACCGGGCGATATAGTGACAGTTTCGTTACCGAATCATACGGTTGACTCTGGAGCCTATGTTTTAGTCGGCGCCCATAGTGATAATTTGTGGTCCAAGAGCCAGTTACATCGCCACCCCCAAATTGTCAGATGGTGGTACATCAACCATCAGACCATGCAAGTGGGGAATGCATTCGGCGGACCTATCTACATAGCAATAGAACCCGGTTCAGCGTTGGGTGATTTACAAGTCACCATATCTAATGCAGTGAAAGCCCCTATGTTTGTCCTAGGTGAGACATCAGACTTCGAGTGGATTTACTCCGAGAATGAAAATCCTGCTCCGTGGGCAGAACTTGTTTCAAATAATTTCATCATGACAGTTCCGAGCCATGAGATTCGAGATTTGTCAAACCCTACGGAATTAATGGAATGGTGGGACTTAGCACTTGAGATGGAGCATGACCTCTACGGATATCTTCCTTGGCCAAGAGTAGAAAGGGCAGTCTTCGATGCACAGATTTCTGCTGGATGGATGCACTCTGGATATCCATTCATGGCTCACGATCTAAGTGTAGCTGGAGTGGTCAATGTCACTCACATGTCGGAGAATGGGGATTGGGGCATGTTCCACGAATTAGGGCACAATCACCAGTGGATGCCCTCGACCCTGCCGGGAACTACCGAGACGAGTTGTAACTTTGCCAGCGTCCATCTGATGGAGGATCTTGTTGGGGTCGAAGGTCATGGTGCAGTAGATCCACAGCAGCGAGCATCGCGAATGCGAGATTACTTCGATGACGGTTCAAACATTACAAATTGGACTGTCTGGACTGCTCTTGACACCTATCTAATAATCAAAGAAGAGTGGAACTGGACTCCAATTACTCAGGCTCTCAGCGTGTACTATACTTTGCCCTCATCAGAGGTTCCAACCAATGGTGACGAGGAATTCAATGCGTGGGTTCTTCATCTCTCTAACGCAACCGGTTACAACTTAGCACCTTACCATGCCGCATGGGGCTTCCCACTCACTCAGGCAACCTTTGATTCTCTGGAACATCTTCCTGTCTGGGTAGATGACCCTCTGCGAGGAGACTTTTTCGTTTACGACTCAATTCTTCGCAATCTTTCCTCACCGGATCCATCTGATGCCACCTCTACTACAATTTCTTGGGAGACTTACGACAATGGGACGAATACAACTTTGATGTTCTACTACGGTACAGCAGACATGGGCAACCAAACTTCGGGTTGGTATGGAAGCACTAGTTTTGGCAGTGCAACTGTTGGTAATCACTCACAAATAATCACAGGATTGACTTGCTGTGGAACTACTTACTATGGCAGAATACAGGCCACAAATGAAGAAGGCTCAGTTTGGTTTGGGCCAATTTCTTGGACCACAGATTATCTTGATGACTGACAATTAAATTAGACAAAATAGCGAATTTATGCTCTAGAAGTGAAAACTCTGAGCAATTCTTCAAGACTCACTTTTGGATAATATCGTTGATGCAATATTGCCAACGGTATCCAGATTAACGTGTGCCCGATTGTAGCAGCAAACGCAGGAACTAGTTCCAATCGTGGCTCTCCTTGCATCATCGAGGCAATTATTCCCAGAACTGCGAAGTGAGCGACATATACGGTCAGAGTAATCTTGCCTAAAGGTTCGAGGAATGATAACCGGTCTTCTCTCCACGGCTCGCCACCAGTACTCTCTCCTCCCTCTAGAATCCTGTGCGCCAATAGAGCGAATGTACCCGAGACAATTAGGAATGCAGAGCTGGCAGGAAAGAATGTGAGAACCGCATTGCCCTCAGTGAGTGCCCACGGCATATCTTCCATCACAGCGATTACGATAGTTGCGATTGTTGCCGCCATTCCTATGGCGATGTTACGCTCTCTAATTTCGGGGTTCTCAGATAGGTCATAGACTAGAGTCCCTAGCAGCACGAAGAACAACCAAGGCAAAGCAGGGTAGGTTCCGTTCCACAGTAGTCTCGCCGTCCATTCCGAGAAGCCCTCGGAGGCGACCCTCTCCCACCATGTCCACTCGGGCCCCGAGGCATTCCCTAGTACCAGAGGGGATGCAACCATTAGCAGCATCAGAGCAACTCTGGTTTGCATTCCGAGTCTGACTAGCACTGGGGCCAGAAGAGCCGCGATTGCTAGCAGAGTCAGTACACCCGGAGTGTGCCACTCAAATCTGCCACCTCTATCGACGTTGAGAAGGACATTGACCAGGAACTGGCACAAGGCCAGCATTACCACCCGAGGCATCAGCCAAGAAATCCATTCGGCAACCCTCATCTGTCCACTAGCAAATCTTCTAGTCGCACTCATGTGGATGCCCCAGCCTGAAATCATCACGAACATAGGGGCAGCCATACCTCCGAATGCTGCAGCAACGAAAGCCGCTGGATCTCCTACAGTCATACCTCTGGGAGGAATGATGGCAGCAGTATGGACTTCCACCATACATAGGACAGCGATTGCTCTAATACGGTCTATGTGTGCAAACCTCAGCCAATCACCTCGTGAATCCTGCTTCCCGGCTCAAACTCCTCATCAACAAGTACGATTGAACCAATGAGTCCCTCGATAGTAGATCTTCCAACTTCGTCCCTGTGATACAGCGTAATCCAAGGATCCCCACTCTCAATTCTATCTCCGACTTGCACTTCTAAGATGGCGCCGACCGCACGGTCGATGACATCTCCGAGTTCGAATCTACCCGCGCCCATTCTTTGGCATGCGTGTGCGATTGACAAGGCATCAATATCGAATACCCACCCGCTTTCCGCCACGCACAGGCTGGTCGCATTGAGTTCAGTGTCAATTAGGCCCAGGCCTACCATCAATGATGAATCGTTGTTGAGTATCGAAGAGTCTCCTCCTTGGGCATCAACCATCGCCCTGAAACACTCGAGAGCCGATCCGTCATGAAGCGTATCGTGAATCATCAAAGCGCCAGTATCGCGGTCTTCTGCAAGACCCGTCGAATCCAGCAGTAGGCCTCCCTGGATACAAACCAGTTCTTCTAGATCGGCAGGTCCGTTACCGCACAGTGTTTCCACACTTTCTAGGACCTCAAGCGAGTTGCCAATCGCACAACCTAAGGGAGTATCCATTGATGATAGTACGGCCGTGGTTGCAACACCCATTCCTCGAGCGGCCGATACCATGGATTCAGCCAACTTCTTGGCTTTGACCTCCTCAGTCATGAATGCAGCTCTACCGAACTTGACATCTAGAACCAGGGCAGATAAACCCTCAGCAGCCTTCTTTGAGACAATCGAAGAGGTGATCAGAGGGACCGAGTCAATCGTGCCAGTGACGTCTCTGAGTGCATACATCCTACGGTCAGCAGGGACCAGTTTATCGGTTTGCCCAACCATAGCAACGCCGATTTTATTGACTTGGGCTTGAATCTGATCTGATTCCATCTCGACGCTGAATCCGGGAATGCTCTCCAACTTGTCTAGTGTCCCTCCAGTATGGCCAAGTCCCCGACCTGAAATCATCGGCACCTTGAGGCCGCATGCGGCGAGCGCCGGCGCTAGGATCAAAGAGACCTTGTCACCCACCCCTCCAGTCGAATGTTTGTCGACCACTAGTTCCGAGATTTCTGAGTTCCAAGATAGTGTCTCTCCTGAGTCCCTCATTGCTTCAGTCAGAGCGATAGTCTCAACTTCACTGATCCCTTCACTATGCACCTTTTTCAGCCAAGAAGTTAGGTCTTCGTCTGAGATAGAACCGTCAACCACTCCCTCGACGAGGTTGTGGATGTCTACTGGAATCATTCTTCCTCACTCAATTCGGCCCTAATCTCTTCCATCGTGCTTCCTTGTTCGAGCATCCACTGGACTTGATCTCTAGTCTCATTGTTGAATCCGAATCCATCTAATTTGATTTTCCCGTGCTGACCATCATCTCTGCCTTCACTACGAGCACGTACATCCTCCGCTGATTCGTCGAAACTAGTTCCAGCAAGTATTGCCTTGTCCGATCCAACATCATCGAATCGATATCCTGAGTCGTCAATCAAAATCTCATCAGTACCTCTCCTCGGCTGAAGATATATGGATATGGCAGCGGCCGCGAGGCACAAAGTCGAGATTACCATCAGCCAGAATAAGAATGAGGCACCCGGTCTGGAAAGAGGGTCTTCTCTGATATTGAATAACCCATCTTCATCTTCTTCCTCAGGTTCTTCCCCGGACTCTTCTTCCTCTTCTTCACCATCATTTCCACCATCGGTAGAGCCCTGCTCGCAGCCATATTGCTCTCCATCGGGAATACCATTCTCATCGACATCGTCTGAGTTCATGGCTAATACTGGCTGACGCATGACGCTAGCAGCAAAAGCCGACTCCTCTCCATCAGGGATACAGTCTCCATCAGTGTCATTCGATAATGGGTCGCCACCGAGTTGATATTCCTCGAGATTGTTGAGTCCGTCCTCGTCAGGATCCAGCGATTGCTCACTCAGAGCAGTTCCTAGGACTGCTGCAGAATGCCGGTTGAGTCCGTATTCCAACTCCCATTGGTCAGGCAACAGATCTCCATCGGAATCTGTTGTAGGATCTAATCTGTTCCAGTCCTCTTCGAAGGAGGCAGAGTAATCAGAAGCCAAACCATCGTGATGAATCAACACACCCATCTCTCGGTTTCGCAAGGCCGCGCTCGAGCCCCAGTTCATACTTCCAACTAGGACGCTTGAACCGTCGATGATAGCGCCCTTGTTGTGTAGTTTCACTATGCTGTCGGAATACGCCATAAGTCTGGCAGTAACATCGAGGCCTTCCGTCGCGTTCCAGTCTGTGTTGAACATGTTGATGGCATCTCGGATTTCATCGTCCCATTCGGCATAGAATCCGTTCAGCATAAGGCGTATGCTCACCCCTCTCTGCGCAGCCTGATGCAAAGCAGCGATAATCGGATTGTCTCCGAATCCCCAGTACCAATCCAAGTCGAGATATTGCACCGAAAGCTCGATTGATAAATCAGCGGATTCAATCATCGAAACAATTCCCGTAACGCAGTCATCGGGACAAGTCATGAGTTGAGCATCGAACGGACCCGAATGGTATTCTATTGGAGTGATTTCATCATCATGCCAAGGGCTATCCATGGTCCAATCGAATGTTGGAGCATGCCAAGACGAATGAGGTGAGATGTGCAAATGCTGAGTGTTTTCATCCCATGCCATTCGTGAGAGGACCAATTCTGCTGCTACCTGTGAGTTCAGAATAACAGACCATTCACGGTTACCGATACCATCGGGTGGCACACTGGTATCCTTCCAGTTGCCTGAAGATATCCATACGCTCTCTGAATCCCTAACTGCGACCTTGCTGTGTATGAATGCATATGGTGAACTGATTTGCGTGGGGTCCTCCATCCAAAGTACAGTAGCACCAGCATCGTGCAGTGTTTGAGCGTGTCCTCTCTGGTTGTTAATGGTACTACTGCCATCGAGAATCCCTTCTTCGAGCAACAGTGTGACCTCTACTCCCTCGGCAATTGAATCGAGGAGTGCTTGAGTCAGATCAGGGCTCATGAACTGGTAGACGTGCAGATGGATTGAACTCTGTGCAGCGCCAATCCATTGCTTCAGGTCGTTGAATGCGGAATCTGGCCCCAGGGAAGCCGATACGGAAGAATCGTCTTCGGTAGTGAAGTATCCTCCATCGCAGAATGTTGAGGCCCCTATTCTGATCCATCGCTGCTCCCAATCATCGCCTGTATCGGTATCGGGATAGTCTCCACACCCTGTGCCCCTCATCAGTATGAGGCCGGGAGTACCGTCCCCGGGGACTGAAACTGCTGCACCCTGCCAGCCATCTATCTCTGCGATTCCGCCACCAAAGGCGATGGCATCGACTACCGCTCCATCGGGTGATTTGAGTTGTAATGCACTGCCCGAATCGACCAACCAAGGCATGTTGTTGAGGGCGACATTACCATCCAAAGCAGCGATTCCTCCATCAGCCAGTAGATTTGCTGGGTTTTCGGTCAGTACCAANGACTGCCCAGCATCGATGACAATATNATTGAATGTGGAAATCCAAGGAGTTGTAGAGCGAATTCGCTCAATTGTCCAGCCCGCTAGACTNANAGGCTCCTCTCCTGTATTAGTGAGCTCTAACCAGTCGTTATCTCTGTCTGGAACTTCTGCTGGCATGATTCGCGTGAACTTCACATCAAACTCGCCGTCCCATTCAGAAGGCTCCACAGGAGGCTCCCAAAGCCACAGCATGTTGTTATCGTGCTTACTGGTGTCTTCGGCCACTAGGACTCTACCATCATCCAATACCGCTAGGTTGTCCGGACCTGCGATTCGGTTAGGGTCACAAGAACCCGACGAATAAGCCCCTCCGGCAATAACCGGCTCGATTCTATTAACATCCCAGTTATCCTCGACCGGCATCCTGTAGACTATCCCGCAGCGGTTCTGCGTCAGTCTGATGTCCCCTTGTGAATCTGTCATGTCATATCGAATGTCTGTCATCGCCAGATACACATAACCAGGAGCTTCTGGATTGAATACCACACCTTCCATCTTGTTCCACTCATCGGTGGCCCCGATGGCGCCGGCAGCCTTCCTTGACTCAAGGAAAGCCACCCTGTCGTCGACTGCCGTGCCGATTTCGCCGTCACCATCTAAATCTTCATTGAGAACACTCTCTGCCCAGTCATTGATCTCTTGATCAGAGATGTATGAGTTCTGGCCAGAGACGAAATCCGAAGTCGTGATACCGTCGTACTCGTCTATCCACGCCTCAATCTCGTCATCACTAGAAGATGCCAGTTCTACCCACTCGACATCGAAACCGGTGGTCGCAGGGTCGGTGCCGGAATCCTGATTCACCTTTGCAGCAAACAGGGTTCCTGACTCCAAGTCACCGGCCGTGTCCGCGATGAATTTGAACAGTACAGTATCATATTCGTCGTCGGATAGATACACCGTCCTCTCATCAGGCATCACCTGAGCGTTTTCATGTGAGAAACGGCCCATTGCAAACTGCTTGTTGAATACCGGAGAGGCGGTGTCAGCATCCTCAATCTCGACAATCCAACCGTAGTCATACGGGTTAGGATAGTAGCCTAGGTAATCGGCCAATTCTTGTTGGTCTGAGTGGTAATGGTAACTAGCATCGTTCCAGTTCATGGTATCTGCGAAGAACAACTCCTCGGAAAGAAGCGGAGTCCCCCACGGGCTGATTGAACCAAAGCAAAGGACCCATCCACCATTCATGCCGCTGAGATCCTGCATCATCCCGCCCAGGACGTCCCATTCCTGTGAGGCCATATTCCACTGAATCAAGAGTTGACTCACTCCAGCAGGCCGACTCTCCCAAGTCGTGTACAAGTAGCCTCTAGTGCCCTGAGGGTTCAGAGGTACAAAGGCGTTGAAGTCCGGCTTCTGACTGGTAAAAAGCAACTCACCATCATCGGCAGCATAGATTCCTCCAGCAACTCCTCCTTCAGAAAGAGCATCTCCACTCTGAACGATTACCTGGTATTCTCCATGGGAAACTCTAATCCCGTGCCAGATTTCCCATTCGCTGCTAGATAGGTTCAGTTCAGGCACTACATCAGGAAGAGCATTCCAATCGACTCCGTTTACCACTCCTACAGTGGCATCGTAGTGATCCTCGTCAGGGTGCATCGCATTGACGAATAGATTGCCCAGTGAGTTGACATGTAATCCGGTCACCTCTGCTCCACTTGGAACCATCATGACCCGAGTCAAATCCGAAGGGGTTCCCTCGGACTCGCCCACACTCCCTCCGCCAGAACCTTCTGAGTTCTCTGCGCCGGGAGTGTTCTCCTCTGAGTCCACCCAATCTGCAGATGAATCAGCAGCAGGGATTTTCGATACTCCGTTTGATGCCTCACCGGTGGTGACGGTGTGGATGATTGCACCGTTGGAGTCCTTGAGGTACAAAGTCTCCCCGGCGTTGTTGAGCCGCAGAGTTCCGACCTCGTTCTCTGCAATGACTGCGTAACTTCCAGCAGTCAAGACGTACGATTCCTCCAGTTCTGAGAAACCTATCCATGTAGACGAATCGATTGGGTGAATCCATCCGCCTATATCTTCGAGAGTCCATCCCTGTAGGTCAATTCCTGTGGAGCCCGAGTTGTACAATTCAACCCATTCTCCGTTTGGGAATATGCCTTGGTCAGAGCCGTCAGCATTAGGCATCATCTCATTGATGCATACTCCTGAGCACGCTGTAGAGCGACTGGCAGCAAACTCTGACCGAGCCTCGCGCAGTCCAGAATCTACCACAGGGTATAGTGACATCAGCAATAGCATTACCAGAGCAAGCACCGTAGCACCTGCTCTCCCACGCTCGCGCATGGTACGCTGCCGCACTTACTGGGATTCAACCCTTCGTGCGTGCGCGTACGCAACAGCACGCCGGCTAAACACCCTATTCGTCTCTAGAACCCATCATTCCGTAGACAATCAAACCAATTGCAGCCACATAAATCAATGCAATCACAGCATGGACTATGGATAGGGGCGCACCAGCATCGCCACCAAAGTTAGTCCAACCCATAAAGCCGAGATTATCACTCACACTTCCTCGGTAACCATCTGCAGATTCGTCATCGATTTCACTAAAGGAGTGAATTTCGAAAACAGGCACGACATCGTTGGAGTTGAAATCAGGATTCATCGATCCCGGGCCACGCAAATCTAGGTAGAAAGTAGCAGTAACCTTGCCGTACATAGGAGCATTGGTTATCGGCTCGACCTTCATGTCTATATTGGCCCCGAGATATACAGGTAGAGCCCCCGGCATAGCGTCGACAAAGGTTGCAGATCCAATCAACTTGCCCTGTATTTGTGTGCTAGCAGGGTCCAGTGTTACGGTATGTTCTACCATGTCAATGCCCTTGTAGGTCGTCTCCGAACCTACTTCCGACTGAGCAATTGCATATCCAATCAAATTCACGTTGAACGAACTCTCGGAATCTGCAATACCGCCCACTGTACCTGCGACAACCGTGTCACCATTTCCGACATGGTCTGAAAGTAGGCCCAGTGCAGCATCCTCTCGGTGCGGAGCTCTCCAAGGTAGGTGTTCCGTCATGCCGTAGACCTGACCAGCCTCACACTCTAAGTCGTAGCCTAGGAAGTTTCCGTCTGCGTCGTAGTCGTAGTCGCACAGACCGTTGCCATCGGAGTTGATGTAGCCCTGAGCTAGGCGTTGTCCGACATTATCTCCAGCAGTACTCATCATGTACACAGAACGGTCTCCAGTGCTGATTCCTCCAGAGCCATAGTAAGTGTCATTGGTCTCAAGGCTGACCCATGGGAAGAAGCCGAAGTAGTCGTTTACAGCATCGTTCCAGCCGTACAGCCAGTGATTTACTGGTTGCGTAGTAAATGGCTCATTACCTGTGACGAAATTAAGAAGCACGGGCATCACAGTGTCAAAGTAGAAGTTGCTGACCCAATCCCTGAGGGCACTTGCAGCATCTTCGGGAATATCGTACAGGGCCGCAACGTATGCATCATCCCAGACATATTGATTACCGTTCGCATCAGGTAGGGACATGCCTGAAAGTTCGCCGTACATGAATACGGAAGGGAAGGATGACTTTAGTCCAATTTCTGGGTCATTCAGGATGAATTCCGACTGCTCCATAGTTAGGTCTGCCATTCCAGCAAACGCTTCCCGATTCAGGCCGATTGGAATGTACTCTCCCGCGAGTGGGTCTGCCGCTCCAAATGCAGTATGCCACCAATCATCAGAGTTCATTGTCCCCTGGCCTCCCATCAGGATCATCTCGAAGTCTCTAGCTGGGCCAGTTACCCCCAATCCGACCCACGGCTCAACGTAGTCGGCCAAATCTGCGATGGCAAGCAGGCCGATGCCATATGTCACCATTGCATCAAAATAACTCCCTGACTGCAGTGGCAGTAACAGCCCGATGACCATTCCCGGTAGTGGAATGCCACTAATTTCGAAAGAGCCCATCATGCCCACATTGGGGTCGAAAAGTAGAGTGTTTAGGGTGGCTGGATCATTGATTAGGAGCCCACTCACCTCATGGAATCTCTCCTTGAGTTGAGGCGTCTCGTTGTTTATCTCGGCACCTCCTCCGTGCTCGACGAATTTGCTTGCTGCTAGGCCGAATACTGTTGCATCCACCGATGCCATAGTTGCTGCATCGGCACCGCCGTAGCCGTATAGAGTCGCTCTGGTCTGAGTTACCTCTCCTCCGTCAGGAGCGCCCATTCCAGCTACAAGGACCGGTCCTAAATCGCAGGTTAAGGCAATACACTCGCCCGTGGAAGGATCTTCCGCATCGTATAGGATACTCTCTGCATAGGGGAAGAACATCTCAGTGTTGTTGAGGATATCATCAGTACTGGCATCAACACCTGAGTAGACTCCGGAGAGTATCCCCGAAGGAGCTAGAATGGATGCGTTGACTTCATCCATTCCCATGGCTTGGAGACTTAGGGAGAATGCATTGATCATTCCATCGATATCTTCGGAAGCCCAAATGCTTGGGGCTCTGTTTGATAGATCGAATTCGACCATCCCCGCTGCAAACATGGCCTTGGCGAAAGTCTCGCCGTAGAATATGCCTCCAGTGGCACCACCCATGCCGCCAATTCGCTGTGTATTCCATAGGATATTGACTTGAGTGACATTGGTATCTCCCGATACAGAAGCGTGCTCAACGCCATCATCGTCAGTCCATGTGCACTCGGAACACCACTCGAAAACATCGTACTCGGAGTAAGTCATGGTGTTCGCATCATAGTCAAAATCGATAATATCCCTAGTCGTGGTAACATTGTAGATGAAAGGACCCATCATAGTTAATCCATCAGCGGGGTTTTCTGATTCCAAGGCTGCTGGATCAGTAACCGAATTGGCAAAGTATACTCTCTCAGCAGTAGATACATGCCATTCATCATCATAGTCCGAAGAATAGTTCTGATTCCCATCTTCATCTAATCCATCATATCCATCAGATACCATGTCAGCAACGGTCCCTTCGATGATTCCATCAACGACCCCTGTAACTCCGATTCCAATATTCACTAGTAGGAGTAATCCTCCCACAACCAATGCTCTTGTTTGCTTATCCATGCTATCGCACCTAGCGCCCTCAGAACGGTTGGACGAATAAGCGTTGCAGTATCCAAAATATCCTATTTGAACGGTCTCTATTTCAGATGAACCCGAAGCCATCGAACTCGCGCGCGAACGTGTAGAGCATTATTGGGACCAGAATAATCCCCATCGCATGGCTTCGTCTGATACCAATTCTAGGGGGCATTAGGCCCATGGCAGTTCCAATGATGAGGACGCCCAATCCAATCCAACCAGTGGATAGCCAGACCAATATTGCGATGAAACCTGTCACCGAAATTACCAGAGTCCTTAGGGGGACCAACTCGTGCATCTTCAGCATCCCCTTGCCGACCTTAATCATCACAGGGACAGCGAACAGCCCGGAAGCAATGGTGATACCAAGCAATCGTACGAAGTCAGCTGGGGGCTCGACTGCATTCCACATATCGATTGGGTACATCATATTCAGGGCTAGAGCCGCACCTGACCTAGGCCGTCCGACCATGTACAGGAAACCCAGTACCATTACTGTGACAGCGGTGTTGACAGAGGAAAGGATAGCGATGATTTCAAGATCCTGCTGTTGATTCTGTGCACCCAAATCAAGGTCAGGACTTACTCCTGCCTCCGATAGAACTTCTTCGAACATCTCTCGCTCTTCTTCTGATAGTTCGTCTAGCCCCTCGACGTCGGTGGCGTTAGCACTGGGTACGAAACCCGGCTGTGTGCCATGCTCGAAATCTGCAGGGATATAATTCGGATCAGTAAGTCTGCCCCAGAAGTTCCGCATACTCATTACGACTACTGTGGCTTGGGCAGCAGTCATCCCAGGTAGAATGGCCATCACTGAGGACACTATTGCAGACAGAAATGTAGGTACTGCAAGAGGCCTCATTGGAGGCATCTCCCAATTAGGCTCCTGAGGTGGAATTTCGGATGTAGTGACATAGATGTCAATCAGATTGGCTATTCCGAATAATCCAGCAAGTCCCGGGAAGAGTAGAGTCGCAGAAGGCATCCCGATAGGAGATCTTCCGGGTAACTCAAAGACGGCCCAGCCGTAGAAGCCGGTGAGTAGGAAGAAGAAGGTTGCAGCAAGAATTCCAGCTGTCCTCGAACTGTCGCCTAGGCGCAAGTCGATATTCTCCCACTTACGTTGAAACCTGAACTTCCAGATTGGAATGCTAAACTCTATTTTGCGAGGAAGAGGAAGTACCAGTCTACTCGTCAACCTCTGGCTCCATTCGGGCCATGACAAACGTGTTGTTTCAGTCATAATCAAGAATATCGAAATTGTTAGCAGTAGCCACGGCAGAACCTCACGACTGGACTCGTATAGTCCCAAACCAGGGTCCTCACCGAACAGCAGCCTTGCCACAATAAGAAGAGGAATGGACATCAGCATTCCCATCTGAGAACCTCGAGCTGAGTATGCAACTCCTTGAGCAGCTTGACCTGAAATCAGCATCCTGTGGCCAGGCAATAAGGCCAGAGCCATGTTGTCATCAGGGGCGCCCACTAACGCGCTTGGAATGTAATTCAGGAAAGTGTGGACGGTACCACAGGCGACAATAATCCCAGCCACTGCATCTAGGGGTATGCCGATGGCAACCGCAACCGGTGACAGACTGAGGGCGATTAGCGCGACATTGTTGACGTGAAATCCTGGAATTAGGCCGGTCAGACAGCCCAGCATAATTCCGAAAATGAATGATGCTATCAGCCAAGCAAAGTCCAGCATCACACCGTCCATGTTATCACCTACGGCCGAATATCAATGCAGAATTGAGCAGAGTTCTCTATCGAGTCCTCAATTGTTGTCAGTCTCCCGACCCACTCTATCGGCTCTCCTATTTGCATTTGCTGACTCGACTCAGTTCCTTCTCCAAGCAGACAGACTCGCTCCTCGCTCCCAGAGCGTTCAATCCACTGATTGCCATCTTCATCCATCGCCGCCTCTCCAGTAATTTCGACTAACCATCCGATATTCCATCTCCATGAGTTGTAACCATCACCCCAATTCAGCACAGTGGGTTCGGGAACTTCTCCCAGGAGCCATGAGCGTGCCTCAAGGACTACTCTCCCATCCGCCGCAGACCAGAGCACTGTGGCATTGAAACGAATCTCTTGTCCCGGCTCAATCCACTCAGAGTGCTCTCCGACCAGATGCAACCTCAACTTGGTATTACGGTCGTAGTAGCCCTCGCCATCTCCAACATACCCTTTGTCATAATCAGGAGATATTGGATCAGTAATCCAACCCTCAAACTGGTAACTATTGCCCACGTAAGCGAACGGGTCTTCGGCGACATCACTTAGGGCCAAGATGTCATCGCCAAATTGCCCTGCTGGATATTGTAACGACTCTACAAAACCGCGATCCAGACAGACTTCTGCCGCATCGGCCGACCATGCAAGTCTTCCGCCCCAGTCTCCACTCTGTCCGACGATGTCACCATCAATATCCTCTGGAGATGGCAATATACAGAGTCTATCGTTGGCAGAATCTCCTTCAATCCACCAATAATCTCCGTCATTCGCAACAGTGCCGTCAATGACGACCAGTTTACCTACTTCATAGGTCAATGTGTATGGTTCAGTCTCCCAATCTAGGTAGACGACCTCGCCTTGAGAAAGAACCTCAATCTCGGTGGCCTGAACGAGCATCCTCCATCTGTATGAGCGCTCGTCGAACTGAAGCCACCCACTAGCCCGAATATGACTTCCAGCCTCGACCCATTCCATCACCCTGCCTTCTACCTGGATGTACAGCAGGTGGTCGGCACCCCCATATGCTTGGTTGTCCATAAGATACAGTGAGTGATAAGTAACATCTGGTGCTAGTGATTCACTCAGCCAACCGTCAATCGTAAGGGATTGGTTAGCGAAGGCGGCCGGATTTCTACCGACCTCTACTAGCTTAGTCTCAGTGAACTCAATCACCTCGTCCTTGGCAACTATAGCACCGTAACCGTTTGATTGCAGCCAGATTCTACCGTTCCACTCAGAGACTTCTCCCTCAACCGTGACAACTGTACCGATCGGTGGCAACTCGTTCGTCCAGTCTACATTCCAGCGGACCTTAGCAACAGAGTGCCCATCAATCTCCTGTACTTGCAGGTCAATCCTATCAGCACCCTCCCCGTAGGGGTCGCGCACATAGCCAGTAAGCACCCCCTCAATCTTCACGGTCTCCCTAGGGTAGTTCCGTATATCGTCTATCTCTATCAAGTCAGGCTCCCTTATCACGGCGTAGAAATTCATCGCCGAGACAAGAAGGAGCGATGTGAAGAACATCACCCAAAGCTTCGCCATGCACGCACACGGAAGGACACCGTGCTTCAAGGTTGAGAGGGGCCAATGAGCATTATTGGGCGAAGATAAGTTCATTTCACGGAGTGCTTGAGACGAGTTGGGGACCCGTAGCTCAGTTGGTTAGAGCGCTCGGCTCATAACCGAGTGGCCACCGGTTCAAATCCGGTCGGGTCCACCACCTAATAATTCCAATTGCACAATCGGCTTCTAGTGGTCCAGTTCGTGCGAAGCCTCAAATACGGTCTCAGAGGGCCTCGATGCGATGACAAAAGCGCGTTCGGTCCGTCCAGCCGTAATGATTCTGGCTGTTTATTTCCTAAGCACTTGGATGGGTGCGGCCGCTGTTCAGGCCCAAGGGCCTGTTCCAGACATCACAATCACATGTCAACAGCCACAGCCCATTGACGTGTACCCGGGAGCTACTAGGACCACTATTATCGACTGTACTCTAGACAATCCTACTATACACCAAGAGAAGGTGAATGTTCAGATTCAGTCCGGCTCTTTGGCTGCTGCCGGACCTGCTTCAATGACGGTCGGGTCGCAGTCTGATGTATCGTTCCAAGTTGTTGCTAGGGCGGATTTGAGAATGCCTGAAGGATCACAAATAATCTCTATTACAGCCGAGGTAGTTCAGGCTGACGGAATCACTTGGGTCGGTACGCCGACCACTTACAAGGTTCTGGCAGTAATCAGGCAGTTCAGCCGACTCAGAGTAGCCTCCGAAGTAGCGTTCTTGCAACTAAGGCCAAAGGTCGATTATATGCTGACCTTCGATGTCTACAACGACGGCAACGCGTTGGACAGGTTCAACGTTGAAGTCGAGAACTATGGAGACCTCAACGACGAGGGATTCCAGCTTAGTATTCCCCTAGTCTCCGTGGAGATTGAATCCATGGCTCCTGCCGAGAAGATTTACGTCCAGATGAGGACTCCAAAGAATCAGGGCTGGACTGACAAATACTTCTCATTGATGTTCAAGGCAACTTCTGAATATTCGGTCAGAACGGAAGGTATCCCCAATTACCAGATACAGACGATGACGATATACATCAGAGGCGTTTATTTGCCTGGATTTGAGTTGCTTGGGACGATGATGATCACAACTCTAGCTGCGGCAGCCATAGCAGGCAGATATCGAGATGAGGATGAAGATTTGGACGAGCCGAGAGAGCTCGACGCGCGCCTGTTCTGACTCTGACTAGAACTTCTGATTAGTCAACGGGTTGATAACCGACCTCTGTGACGTGCACATATAGGGGGAGTTCTGTGAGCGACGGCGGTCTGTTACAGAAGGCAATAGAGCAGCAATCCGGAGCACAGGACGAAACAGTATTCGTGGCTGATGTGGAGACTTCTGGTTCCAAAGGTTTCCTTTCTGGCCCAATTGGCTCAGGCGCAGGATTGGCAGTTCTAGCAATAGTGGTCTCACTGATAGTCTCTAGACCTAGTATCCAGAGTGATTATCCATTTCTAGGGCTCGTACCCATTCTCATACTGTCTCTCTCATTCTATCTGGTGTGGAATGCAATTGGAAGGAAGCAGACTGCCGCAATTGCCGTTGTCTACCTTCTGCTCGCAGCGTCACCCTACCTGATAATGAGTCTATCAGCGGGCGAGATTACAGTAACTGACTCTGAACTTTCAGACGATTCAACAACCATCACTTTGACCATCAGAGAATCTGGCGCAATCCTAGGGTCATCTGTGGATTCTGCAGATGTTTCAATCACCTACGATGGTGACGAAGTATACTCGGAATCGATGGCCTTCTCAATTAACAGAGAGGATGGGTACGGTAAGTATGGAGAAATCGATCTGACTGTAGTAGATTGGTACGACGGAAACGCAGCCGACGATGCTGAGTATATCGTGACCGTCGATGTTGGCAGTTCTTCTGACTCTATGCAACTGCAGTCTCGGCACCTACAGAGGACCGTTGATGACGTGAAAGGGGAGACCTTAGGGGCTATTGGTCTAGGCAACGACTGCGAAGAATCCAAGGACTCTTGCATAATCGGTGTTGCTCTGAAATCATGGTCCGGTTTGGACGCACTCGGAGACAATCCACCAGGGGCTCTTCCGTTTGCAGACTATACGGTACAAGCCAACATGTATTTTGACTCCAGTGTTGTTATCTCTTACCCTCTAGTCACAGTTGTGAATGGAGTCGCCGAGTGGGATTCAGGCAACGGAGAGTACGGAGGAGGTAGCGCTCTGTTGGCCGACGACGGTTCCGAACTTCCTCTGCCTGGTTCGGTTGAGTCATTCGAACTCAATACCAAGTACGTTCCAATCGAGGACTGGGCGGTAAACGACTACGGATGCTATCACTTCACAGTCGAGGTCACGCAGACCTCACCTTGGTCCGATGGCGCGACCTTGTCTCATACCTCGTATTACGAATACACAGAGGAAGGTGGAGAGACCGGAGGCAGCCCAACCAACGAAGCGTGGACAAAAGTTTCCAGTTGTGATGACTAATATTCATCCCTTGAATAATCTGAGTCCTCATCATCTTCTACTATGGCATCCGAGGCCCGCCTGAGCATAGTCGATCCTGCGATTGCCATGGCTACAATGATAGCAGCTAGCAAAGGCAACATCGGCAACGAATCATCTTCGACGGGCTCAGTCCAGGTCGCCGGTAATGTCGTCATACTGCCTCCTCCAAAGGCATCATCTTCAACCAGCTGCGTTGGAGTTAGTATGCGACAAGACAGAGAAGCATCTCCAATCTGAGAATGCCTCCATCCAAATGACACTTCGACTGTCTCTCCCGCATCTATCCTGACTTGCTGATATCCTCCGATATCTGCTTCTAAACCTGTTTCGGCAACTTCGCATGTGAAGTAGAGTAGAGCCGCAGCAGTCCCTCTATTGGCCAAGTTTGCAACCACAGGCATCGATTGCCCTCTTGCTTTGGATGTTGAATCCTCACGTATTGTTAGAGACTCCCATTCAACATATGGAATTCCAGAATCGAGAACGATAGATTCTGACCAATCTAGACTCGCTACTCCTCCTCCATAGTTACCTATCTCAGACGAAGCCGGGTTCCAACCAGTTTCGTAAGAGATAACCTCGATTGTCGCAGACTCGGACCAGACAGTTCCATCAGCCCAACCAATCTCGATCACTCTCTCATTTCCGCCATTTACGTAAGCAATTCCATTTTCATCACTGAATACCTCTTGAGTTGACTCCTGTGGGCCGATACCAGAGAGTCTCAGAACTACATACTTAGCATCAAGCTCCAGTGTCTGGTCTGCTAATCTTCTCTCCCATCTATCGATTAGGCCTCCAGATCCAGAGGCACCTGGGCCCCAGTAAATCAACGAATCAGGCCCCGCTCTGATATCGTGATCATCCAAACTCATTGAGAATGATGACATTCCTGAAATGTCAAAAGTGCCTGTGTTTCCAACCATAACTGGCCCAACTCTGTCGAATTCAGCATTAATGGCGGTCACTCCTGCCCATGAGCCGCTGCTACTGCTGCCTACTCCTCCCTCGACAAACATCTGAGCACCTAGAATAGTCGAACTGTATGTATTCATTGTTCCATCAACAAATATTTGGAAACCCGGTTCGCCCGCTCCCATCATGTTCATTGTTTCTAATTCAGAACCTAGAATGGTAGTCTCTCCTCCTGCCTCGGTACTGATTGTAATCGAGGCTACATACGAAGAACTCGTTGAATAACCTGTAAGCCCAATCCAGACGTCACCAGTACCATCCTCAAAGTAAAATGTATGGGAACTTCCATTGAGAGTAATCCACTCTGCGCCAATATGTGCTGTATCGCCGAAGTAACTATCTCCTACAATTGTACTCATCTCTACTTCAAATGAACCGGAAATACCTTCTCCCGGTACCTTGAATTTGGAAATATTTTGCTCGTCCCAATATCCCATACTAGCTATTGCCGTTGGCGGGGTTTGGGCGATTAATGAAGAACGATCTAATGTGAGCTTACCGCCATCATCGACATGTATGCTTGAGCCAGAGACCATCTCAATTTCTGCATCCTCGATCGTTAAATGACCCCCGTCAACTATCCTAATTGTACCTTCAATGGTTTCATCCCCATTCCAAGTGACATTTCCACTGATTACAGTCTCTGAATCCTCAGCGAAAACCACCCCTGAGACTAGGAGAACGGAGGAAACCATCAGAATTGATTGTAGCAATGCGGCGGCCCTCATAGTTCAGATTCGATGAGAGTGCCATGAATAGTTTTGCCCGTCATTCTTCGGATAGGGTTCATTCGCCGCCTCTGTCTGGAAGACCCGTGAGCATGCCGACGCTGTTCCCTGCACCCGACTCTGTGGACTTTGCTTTGAACATCATCACGGTGTTGATGATGTATGGGCCATTCTATTTGGCAAATACAGGTGCAATGCTGTTTGGCAAGTGGATTCCCGATAAGATGGGTTTCAGAAGCGCCGTGATTGATGGAGGAAAAAACTGGAGTGACGGCTATCGCATACTAGGCGATGGAAAGACGTGGAATGGAATGTTTGGCGGCGCCGTTTTCTCAGGATTTCTTACTATGTTTGCTCACCACACGTGGGGATCAAACACACCTCCTGATGCAAGGCCATTCGTTGACCCTACTCTTTTCAGTGATTCATCTGATTGGTTCTGGCTTGGAGGTGAGTGGGGAGCAGCCTTCGTCATGGGCTTCACCCTAGGGCTAGCTTGTATGCTCGGCGACACAGCCGGCTCCTTCGTGAAGCGTCGCCGCGGCCTGAAAAGAGAGGGTGATGAGAGCTCTAAGGCCCCACTACTCGATACTGTTCCATTTGCCTTGTCGATTTTCCTGTTCGCCTTCCTTCTTTTCGATGACCAAATTATCATGCATGAGCAATTGCATGACGAAATTATTGCACTCCTAGTTCTGACACCAATCATCCACAGACTATTCAATGTCCTAGGATACAGGCTAGGTCTCAAGTCGGTCCCATACTAGAAAGCCCCGGGCGGAATCCATTATCTCCCTATGGCCTCACGCACATGCATGCCTCCCCTCTCTGTCTTAGTTGTAGGAGGAGGGGGCAGAGAACACGCCCTATGCATTGGTCTTGCCAACAGCCCCTCGGTGGGTGCTGTGCACTGCTCGCCCGGGAATGCAGGGACGTCCATGGTCGCCACCAATCACGACATCTCCACGAGCGATATCGAAGGACTCATTTCATTGGCACTCGATATCGAAGCCGACTTGGTTGTAGTTGGTCCAGAAGCACCACTAGTTGACGGTCTTGCAGACTCTCTCAGAGACTCCGGAGTAGCATGCTTTGGACCTCACTCCGAAGGTGCTCGTCTAGAAGCCTCGAAACTTCATGCCAAGGAGGTCATGAGGCATCTTGATGTGCCTACTGGTGATTTTATTGTAGTCGATGATGAATCAGCAATTTCCTATGCTCTAGACAAGTTTGAAGCCCCTTGGGTAATCAAACGAGATGTACTTGCTGCAGGAAAAGGCGTGACAGTCACCTCAGATAGAAAGACAGCCGAAAAAGCCCTATTAGAAGGAATTGAATTAGACAATTTCGTTCTTCTCGAAGAGCACCTGTCAGGAGAAGAGGCATCGGTGTTGGTAGTAATGGATGAATCAGGATATATTTGCCTCCCAGCGAGCCAAGACCACAAGAGAGTAGGGGAGGGCGATACCGGGCCCAACACTGGAGGGATGGGTGCTTACGCCCCTGCGCCGGTGGTGTCAGAGTCTGTAATGCACAGAGTGACCCGGGAGATAGTCGAGCCCATGCATCACCATCTTAGGAATCAGGAGATTCCCTATCGGGGTTGCCTGTATGTCGGCCTGATGATTGACCAAGAAGGGTCCCCGGGAGTAATAGAATTCAATGTCAGATTTGGAGACCCAGAGACTCAAGTAACCATCCCTCTGATTTCAAGTGATCTTGGCCTACTCCTACTCGCCAGTGCAGAAGGCAGAGTAGCAGAAGAGGAGTGCGAGTTCCACGAATTGAGCGCGGCCACGGTGGTACTTGCCTCTGAGGGCTACCCGGCAAACCCTTCGACGAGTAGGGAAATCTCAGGGAGTGAAGTCATGATTGATGAGGGAACGACCTCAGCATTTGTGCACTATGCTGGAACTAATCTAGGTGAAAACGGGGCACTCATGTCTTCAGGCGGCAGAGTCCTCTCAACTACCGGACTCGCCACCTCTCTGAGCGATGCCGTGGCCGCATCATACGAGTTGATGGAATGCATCGAGTTAGATGGTTCTCATTACCGCTCAGACATCGCTTATCGCGCCCTTTAGCGCATTTAGATGCCAAATAGCGGAGTCTGAATTTCCGAACCATTCTACGAATGGTTATAACAGCCAGTCAAATCGGCGCGACGCTAGCCTACGGGCTGAACACGGTGATTAATGATGAATGAGTATGAAACCGACGCTGAATCGGGCCTCTCCCAAACGGGAGTCGCCTCCGTCCCAGCGGTGCTAGTTGCATTACTGGCACTGTTCTTTGGGGCCGATTACGTCGCGAATGGAGCTATGGAAAATGACGGATACACGCAAGTCCTGATTCTGCCTGTAGTAGCCTCTCTGGCTGCTGCGCTCGGCAGAATGGGTGCATTTGCTTCATTCGGCCAACTTTCTCAATATCGTAGTGCCATTGTAATTTTTGGATTCGTAGCCGCAGCGGCGATTATTTCGATTGCCTACAACCTGTTTGAAAGCGTTGGCAGAGTGGGGGCTCTGACCTTCGCCCTAGTCGGAATCTCGAATTATATTCAGATCCGCTCCGACAGGAGAGAAGAAGCCAACATTCTACTTGCATTGGTGATTGGATTCCATCTGGCAGTTTCTCATGCTGCTAATTCTGTATTGGATTCTGCCGATTGGGCGGGTTCTGTTCCAGATATGATTGATACTGGGAGAGCTGCAATAGCATCAGTTTTCTTTGCATTCTGGGCTACCTCAATTGTAGCCGGAATTATCGTATCTTCACTAATCAAGGACAAACTAGATTCTGCCGGCTCTGGGACTTTCGGAGCACAACTATCAGTCTCGAACAAGGTGCTGATGTATGCACTAATGGCAATCTTGGTTGTACAGGTAATCCCTCTAGTTTGGTTAGGACAACTTTCTGGACTACAAGAGTTCGCTGATCACATGTATTTGGGTTCTGTATGGGCCCTGTTCACTACAGTAGTAATCCTCTTCGTAGCATTCTGTCATTGCGAGAGGTGGAACATGATTGGTGCATTGGTGGCCGTGAATTGGCTGCTTTACACTGCTGGACACCTGCAAGAGATAGGTAACGAATTCCCAAGTTTCCTCTCCGGAGAAGATGCGATGAGTACATTCTCTTGGTTCTTCATCGGATTCTGGGTAAACGTTGCTGCAATTATGGTGGCATCTCGTGGCTACTTCGGGGATATCTCTCCTCGCCACGAACCTAGTAAGGCGCGACTCTGGTGGATGAATAACTCATATTCTGTAATGGTCGGATTGGCTATTTTCATAGCCTTCGCAGTTAGGACTGGATGGAATGTCTTGCCAGCTATGAACGCTTCAGCTACTGGCTTGTGGGATATGACTGGAGGTTCCGACCCATGGTACATGAAGCGTGTTGTTGACTACATTGTTGCTGAAAGAAGTCACTACATTTTCGACCACGACAGGGCCTATCCCATGGGGGCAATCAACCCTCGTCCTCCACTGTTCTCTTGGTCACTCGCACTTGGAGGACTCGGACTCTCTTGGCTACTTGAGATGCCCGCGGATGAAGCCACATGGTGGAGCGTTGCTGCAATGCCAGCTGTCTTCGGGGCACTAATCGTTCTTCCACTTGCAGCAATTGCAAAGAATGTCCACAGTAAGGGGGCCGGGATACTTACTGCTTGGCTAATCGCACTGATGCCGGGACATATCTCCCATGCTACGTTTGGACTTGCTGACCACGACTCCTTCGCTCTACTCTTCCTATCTATGGCATTCTATTACTGGGTCAGAGCAGTTGACGATTTGGGTACTGAGAGGTTGTTCCAGAATCCAAGCTCAAGCCCATTGTATCTGCTGGCCGGAATCAGAGAGACTTGGCATAGGAACCCCAGAGCCATGGCATTCGCCACTTTATCTGGTATCTCATTCGCTACGGTTGCACTTGGGTGGAAGGGATTCGTCTATGGCCCAGGTATTCTATTCCTAGCCTACTCTGGCCAGATTATCCTAAACATGTTCCGAAAGAGGGACAGCCTTCCATTAACATCTGCAGCACTGCAAATGTTGCTAACGGCTTTCTTAATCCCACTGCCATTCTACATCTGGCCCGGGCTAAACTTAGTTTTCGACCCCAGTGGTTTCCAGCCAATGTTCTACATCATCGGTTTCACACTAGCGCTAGGGTGGGTAACATCCTCATTCAGAGACAGGCCTTGGCTACTGGTGCTCGGAACAGGGGGCCTGCTGATTGGAGGCATACTGGCTATTCTCTACATCCTGCAAGAACTTGAAATCTATAACGGCTGGGATATACTATTTACTGGGGGATTCTACTTCTCCAAGAACAAGATCTTCGGTACGATTGGCGAGGCCCAGGCGCCAAGTCGAGGAGTTCTATTCGCATCATACGGTCCGGTTGTAGCACTAATTGCAGTCGGCTGTGCATTCGTACTCATGTGGCGCGGAGCTCGTCGAGAGCGCCAGAGTCACCTACTGCTTGGACTGTGGGTTGTCATTGCCACATATATGGCTTGGAGTGCTGGAAGATTCATCTTCAACGCAACACCTGCTATGGCAGTAGTTGGCGGAATAGGTTTGATGATGCTATGGGATGGAGCCAACTTCGCTTCTTTCGTCAAGGAGTGGCGACGCTCTGGAATAGGAACTCCGAGGACCAGATTCCGCTCAATATGGCCTGCTACTAGGCGTAATCCAGCTATACCTACAATACTAATTGTCCTAATGATGGTCGCTTCACAACACGCAACATACGGCATAGATTCGGGAATTCCCCGAGGAGAATCCGCTGCATCAGATGTTGATCAGACTATTCACGATATAGCCCCTGATTTCCTCAGGGCCGAGCTCCTTGGGCTTTCAGTACTCAAGAGTGAAGGATATAATCCTGAATCTGAGATGTGGTACATGGGGACATTTGGTCCCGGATTTAACAGTGGATCTTGGAATCTAGCATATGACTGGTTGTCAGATCAGGATGCAGAAATGAGCTTCTCAGAGAGGCCCGCTTTCGTATCTTGGTGGGACTATGGTTTCCAAGCTCTAGCCCAAGGTCAACATCCAACTGTGGCCGATAACTTCCAGTCTGGAATCCCACACAGTGGAGGAATGCTACTTTCGAATAGTCAGGAAGACACCCTAGCTTTATTCATCACCACTCTGGCTCAAGGAGATCGCCGTTACAACGACGGCGCGGGACTAACTGAATCCTTTACATCAGTTCTATCCGAGCACATGACAGCAGAACAGCTTGAGGAGTATGCTACAATTCTCTCGATAGATGTCAATGACGAAGACGTAGTACTATCAAGAGCGATGACGATTGTCGCAACTGATGATCACACTGAGTTACTACGAGGATATTCTCTAGACTCCCAAGGTCTAGCGGAGTCAGAAGAAAAGTGGATGGTTCTGATAGGCGGAACTCAGATGGGCGAATCCACAGACAACGAGACCGAGGCCTTGGAATTGTTTAACGCCACTAGACTTAACAATGCTGATTTCGATATGAAAGCCACTCACTACTTGATTGGCGGGTATAGATATACTAGTGACCTAATTGATGACTTCAATGATGTCTCTACAGGCCTACATAGGGCCAATGCTAAGCTGGCATTGAGTAGAGCATTCCTATCTACTGCGTTCGATATGGAAGATTTAGCAGCAATCTACCACGGCATCACCGGACTAGAGTACGAGGTCCAAGATTACGAAGGAGCCCTGGGCGAGACCGTTGTAAGAAACAACGACATTCGATATTTCGCAATCGATAACAGACTCTACCCTCTTGGAGGTGCGTACTACGGCGACTATCAGTATCACCGTGGGCAGACAACCGGAATCTTCCACGCCCCTACTGGCCTCTCAGGACTTGATATGGATGATTACATCACTTCGGTCTACGAGACCCAGAGAGGAGATGGCCCGATAATCCCCAGAACAGCCGCTGAGTATGAGGAGGAATATCTCAATGATATTATTCGTCAGAGTTCAGGGGCTTCTTCTGACTCAAACGAGATAATCAGAATGGTCGATATCGACTACCAGCAGCAACCCGCTTTCTTCGAGACCATGGTTGCTAGGTTCTACGTTGGTTATTCAACATCCATGCTAGGGCTGCCCGGTGATGCTGAGCAACCTGCTCCGCACTTCTACATGTCAGGAACTCCAGGTTCATACCTTGAGAACGCATATCCTCTTCCTGGTGCTATGATGAATCACTTTGTTCTGGCTAACTGGTACGACGATGAGCGCTGTGAGCTACTAGAGAATGGCTCTAAAGTGGATGAGGATTGTAACAATCCAACCATCGGATCTGCAAACACTCAGGTCAAGGTCATGAAGTACTACAGCGGTGCTAACCTAGAGGGCACTGTTGAACTTGAAGGAATTGGGCCCATACCAAATGCTAGGGTGATGTTTGAGCGTGACGCTTTCAGTGGCGAAGAAATCGCCGATGAGAACGGACATGTTGTAGATGGGGACGATAGGACATACTGGATTCCAATCGGATACGCTGATGCTGATGAAAATGGACACTTCTCTTACACCGTTCCTGCTGGCAAGATCAGAGTTTCTGCCTTCATTGGAGATACCGATCTCGATGCCGCTAGGTCAGCAATGATGACGGCTGATGTAGGCCAATCTCTAAGCGACATTTTCCAAGATACTTCTGGTAATCGTATTGTCAATCCAATTACTGGAATATTGGCCAATGTGTCGGGAGCAACATGGCTATCCGAGACCATCATCAATGTTTCAGGCGAGGCCGGTCACAGTAACGGACAACAGACTGTATTTGGCAACGTCTCCGTCGAACCATCCCATGCAACTGGACTACTGGTCTGGTCTGGAGCCGAGTTCTTTGATCGAGATCCACTCGTGGATGTAACCGTGGAGATTTCACCATCTTCTGATCATGTGCAAATCACTCCTTACTCTGCGATGACTTCCAGCGGAGTCGTCGAAGGATATGATTTGGCTTTCGGAGGNATCGGCGAGGTGACATTCACCGGCCAAGGCTCTCTGATTTCTCAAGGGGTTGTCACGGTTACAGATTTTACAGGTAACCATACACAGACCATTTCGCACAATCACAGTCTGACTGGAGAAGGCTTGTTCTCGGGTCGTGGTACCCTGTCAGGCAGCGTCATTGATGATATCGAGATTCAAGACTGCGACGTCAACTCAACAATGCCAGAGGACCAGATAGTCTGCAATTTAGATTCTGGAGACTTGCTGATTGAGGGAGACATCAATGCCACTGGTAGATTTACGTCAAATGGCTCAACTACCTTCACTCGAACTCTGAGCCATGCCACTCTAGTTGCTGCTGGATCATTTGAAGTCGATACATCCGATAATTTGGACAATTACGGCACAATCAATGGAACCTTCGCTACCGTAGAAGGCGAGGGAATTTTCAGCGGACCAATGGTGCAGCCAGGTACCTTCCACTTCGTAGATGCAGTTCCTGGAGATTACGACATCTCAATTATCTTTGGAGANGGTTCTAGAGTAGACTTAGATGAGAAATTCTCGATACCCTTGATAGGTAGTCCTGAGGTTACCACAGTTCAAATCTCAGGGGGTTCAATCAGTGGATATCTGGTAAATACATCCGGTTCTCCAATCGACTCCCATGTTACCCTTCTTGAGGAAGGAGATACGCCAACCGAGACTATTGGGGAATGCGATGGTGCCGATTCAGCACCCTGTATGATTTTCCCAGATGATGATGGCTTCTTCGAGTTCGGACCCATCGCTCCTGGCAATTATACCGCCGAGACCGACGTTGATGGCGACGGATTCCCTGAGATTTCTGAAAATTATGTGTTTGAATCTGCGTCCGATTTCGATGCGCAGTTCCCATCGCCCGTACCTGAAAAATCCGATCTAACCTTCACTCTATTTGAGAACGGTGCAGAAGTTGCCGACCTAAACGTCACATTACGNCTGAAGAACGGAACTGGTGATCCGGCCAGAGTCGATTTCGACAATGACTCGGGAGTTTATCGAGCGGAATTGTCGCATGGTACTTGGATACTGAATCACACCCTGTCGGAAGAAATGCAACTATGGGAGCAGATAGAGGTCGGAGAAGATGATATCCAAGCTGAGTACCACTTTGAAGTAAGTATCAGAATTGATGGAACCGTATTCTATGAAGAGAATCTTGAGTCTGAGCCAGATCCAGAGGAGGAAAAAGTCCTAGATTTCGTACCTGTAGAGTTCCATTGGGGTGGTTTCAGCACTGTTGTTGAAACTGATGGTAGCGGACAATTCTCAGTAATCCTGCCAGAGAACTCAGTAGTTGATGCAACAGTTCAACTCTCGGGGGCTATGCTGAATCTAGTCAATGGGACCAGATTCACAGTTACTTCAGACGGCCCAAGTATCGATGGAGTATTGCATGACAATCTAACCTTACTCGCCCTACCAGGATATACTGTAGAAGGGACAATCAGTATCAATAGGGCCGGCAACACTCTACTGTCGACCTATGGAGGATGGCAGCCAATGGTTGTCATTGCAGACAACGCTGAGAGTCAGGTCCGCTGGCACGCCGATGTGATGGAAAGCGGAGATTTCATGTTTGCATTGCCGGGTGGCAATTGGACGTTTGACTTGGATGCCGACTGGATTACATCGACTCCCGAAGACCTTGAAGTAGATGGTAAGAATGACTCGGTTGAAATCATCACGAGCCCGATGAACAGCACGATTACAGTAAGCCTCTTTTTGGATCACTCCGCAGATAACAATGCCTCCAACGGAACAGTAGTCACCTATCCATTCAACATAGTTGATGCATTCAACAGCTCAAACATAGTCTACAAGGTAGAGTTAGACAGTAGTGAGTGGACCCAAGAGGGCCATGCAGAAATTTCTCTCGAACCTGGAAATTACAGAATTGACATCTCAACCTCTGATCCCGAGAGCGATCTTTTCGGCACTAGAGTAATGACTGGATTTACTAGTTTCGCTGTTGGACTACTTGGCGGAACGATAGAAAGATCTCTCGGCTTCGATCCTGAATGGAGGGTTAATGTCACCTTCACAAATGAGAGCGGAGGGGTTCTTTCCGATCATCTAGTAAAGATGACCAATTCAGAGACAGGTTGGGTGTTATCTCATACCACTGACGAGGATGGAAGATGGAATGCCCATATCCCAGAGGGAGACTGGATTGTCTCGGTAGAGCCGTTTGAAACT
The DNA here is from genome assembly GCA_002727275.1 of Methanobacteriota archaeon. Lineage (GTDB taxonomy): Archaea > Thermoplasmatota > Poseidoniia > Poseidoniales > Thalassarchaeaceae > Thalassarchaeum. Next base: position 42,069 of record PBWO01000004.1, on the reverse strand, counting down.
TCACTAGGAGTTAGTGAGATTCTAAGGGAACACATCACTGCCTCTTCAGAGACGGCAGAAGATGACATTTCCATGTCAACTGTAGAAGTCGCAAATATAGAATTGAATTTGCTTGGGGATTATTCTGGAGAGCCTATTGAGGGGATCTCGGCCACGCTTTCTTCACTAGGAGATTTAGGCTCGGTCATATTAGACTCAACTGATTCTTCTGGTATTTCTACCGCAAAGGTAGCTCCCGGAGATTGGGAGGTCTTGCTCAATGTCACACAAAGCGGAGAGAGATGGATTTTGGGTGCAGACAACTCAACTTCAATCACCCTAATTCCAGGGGAAAACCTAGTATTGAATCTGACAGTGATGAAGTTTGTTGAACTCGGAGGAAACGTGTTCTGGGACTTCAATGATGACAATTCTTCCGATGTCGGTGAGGGAATCTTAAACGCGACTATATTCATCAATGGTGATGAGGCCAACTATACTGCTACCAGTAACATCAACGGAGATTGGTCGCTATTCGTTCCAGCAGAAACTGAGTGGAACCTAGAGTTTGTTGTTGACGGATTCAATAATCAGAATCTTTCTGTTGCTGTTTTGGACTCCAGTTTGAATTCTGCTAATGCCGAGATGGTTGCACAGCCAGTCCTAGTCGGGGGAATTATCTCTTACATTGATTCAGAGCAACTATCAATGATTTCAGATGGTGTCGTTCTACAGTTGATTCCAGTTGAGGGTATGGTGCGCGACACCGTAATACCTGTCAAGGAGGTAGTAAATGATTCTTGGACCGGAGGATGGTCCGCCGAGGTCGAGCCCGGCAATTGGATTCTAAGGGCCACCTACGAGGAAAACAATCTGATTGCCATGGGGCTAGTCGAAGCCATGGTTGTCGTAGGCGACGACCTTGACATTGAGTTGACTGAGGGGGGTTGGTTCAGAATGGATACAGAGTGGCTGGATTACGAAGGAGTGTCTAGGACTCTAGCAGATGCAGACTTGGACAATGCCGACATCATTGACGAACCCGAATTAATAATCAATATCGGGGCCGGACTAAGATGGGTCGAGGAGGTCAATGAGGAAGGATATGTGGAGATGCTTATGATTCCTGGAACGATTGACGCCTCCAGCGAGTTCGAGGTATCTCAGCGTAATCTGACAATGACCTACACTGGTGGACAGGGTGTGACAATCCGATCTGGTCAAGAGGCCCCTCCAGTTACTCTAACACATGTACGTATTGCCAATCATGAGATATCAATTTCCACAGTTAGTAATTCTGGATCAAATACAGAATACAATGGAAGTGTGGACGATGTTCAAGCCAATGCAAACTCAGAAGGAGGATTCGACCCTATAGAGTTCCAACTATCTGTTGATTACCTAGGTCACGAACCATTCGACTCATTCTCAATAACTGGCGAAACTGCCGGTACCGATGGCGGAGATTGGCTGGTTGAATTCCACAATGGTTCAGGAGATTGGAACACCACAGCCGCATTTGACATGGGCCTAGACAATGCTATGAGTTTCTCAGACTTGCATGTCAGAGTTACTCCTGCTAACCAGTCTACAGCCCATTCATTCGATAATGGACACACCATTTCAATATCGATAGTGTCTACAGACGATGGATACATGAAGACCCATTCAGTCACTGTAAGAATTCCTCAGATTCATGGTTTCGAGTTGACTGAGCCAATGATGGAGAGTTATGGAATCCAACCTGGAGAATCAATCAGCATAGCCGTCAAGTTCACCAACGCAGGTAACGGCGATGAGAGATATGAGTTTGAGTTCGATGACACCGAACTGCCTGAATATTGGGTCAGAACTGGGGCCACTTCGCACACCATTGGAGCATTTGTTCCTTCAACGCACACAATAACAGTCACAGCTCCCGAAAATGCCTCTGAGGAGGATTTCACCATCTATATGTCTGTCAAGGACAAGGCGAATAATTCCTACGAGAATGTCGAAATTCATGTTCAGACATCTATGCCTTCGTTGCGCATAGTTTCTCATCAGAATTACAACGGAGGGGAGGATACAGAAGCTGGCCAGACAGCGTTGTACAATGTTGTGGTTGAGAACACTGGACTCATCGATGCCCAGTCTGTGCAGTTGAACGGAACATTGTGTGATGCATATAGCGGATGCCCAGAGACTTCCAGTACTGGGGTCTCGGGAAGTGATATTCGAGATGTCCCTGCAAATTCCGAAGTTGTGTTTGAGATTGCTTTCGATCTATCGGAAATTGACCCTGATACATACTACTTCCACTTTGAGATTAACAATACAGGATTTGATTCCGTAGAGGATTATTCGATTAGCGACATTAAGGTACGCTCTCCTCCTGCAGAAGAATCTACAGATTGGCTTGCTTGGTTGTTAGCTGCGATGCTTATTGTTGCACTATTGACATTGACAAGAAGGGGCGGGGGACGAAGAGGTTCGGCTCCGTTCTGAACTCTAATCTATATACGAACAGCAACTCATTGCTACCGGTGGTTGTATGGCGGCGTTAGATAGTCTAGAGTTGCTGCCAGAGCCCGATGACCCTAGGATGATGACTACTGTAGACAAGGATGCACCAGGTTATCCTGGTTCTGCCTACGGGCTATCTGATGAGGCTGCTAAGGAGTTACGTTGGCCAGCAGCACCAATCAAAGAGATACTATGGCCATGGGGTGCAGTGACNTTCGCTTTCGGTGCTGCATTTATGCTACTTGTCTGGCCACACATTACCNCTTANCTATCTCCTGTTTTACCAGAAACTGAGTGGGCATTTGATTCTACAGGAATCNGAGAATTGCAGGATTCCGGTCTCGACGGCTCAGGNGTACATGTCTGCATGGTAGATACGGGAATTGATATCGCACACCCAGATTTCNCTAACCTCTCATTANTTGGATTCAGAGATTTCTACCAAGGTGAGCACGACAATATCAGGGATGTGGGNGATGACTGGCACGGGACTATGATGGCGGGACTCTTGGTGGCTGATGGTAAGTTCCGTGGATCTGCTCCTGGGGTGGATTTGTCGGTCGCCTTAGCATTGGGGCCATCTGGCAGTTCAGGAGACGAAGATTTAGTGGCTCAGGCCGTACGTTGGTGCAGAATCACACAGAACGCCGACATCATCAGCCTAAGTCTAGGAAGTAACCCTGGAAGTGGAATGACTGAACAATCTCAAACTGCACGAGCCGTTGAAGAAGCCATAGAGGCAGGGATATTTGTTGTTGCAGCGGCTGGAAACAGAGACTCTGATGAAGTCATTTCAGATGTCTCCGTACCAGCAAACGTCGAAGGAGTAATTGCAGTTGGTGCTATTACACGCAGCGGATCAGTTTGGTCCCAATCGGCTACTGGCTCCGCAATAGACCCCTATACGCAGCAGAATCGTAGCTACCCGAATCAGAAACCAGAGGTATCTGCCCCCGGAATTCTTCTGCTCTCTACTGCAGGGTCGAATTTGGAGCCACCATATGCCTACTCTTCAGGAACTAGCGACTCGACTGTTTTGGTTACTGGAGCCTTGGCCCTAATTTTGGAATTACATTCTGAGGCTTTGCGTGGTGAAGATGGAGAGATTGGNTTNGACGAAATTGCGCTCGTTAAGCGTTCATTGGCCAGTTCTAGCGATAAATCATCGATTAGTGATGCTCCTCATGACTCAAAGGGAGGTTATGGTTCATTGGACGCCGCCCAATGGGCAGCCAACGTGGCTTTCGAGTTGAACATTACTTGATCGCAGTATCAACTTGGCCGACCAGTATCACTCGAGCCTACGGCTCGGNATTACCCTATCATTAAATCCGTCCTCGATTCCCAGAGTCCATGGCTGGTACCCGACGAACGCGCAGTCACTTGCTTGTATTTCTGATGCTCAGCAGCCTATTCATTGCTCTTGTTGGCCCTGCCGCACCTGTATCTGCAGATAACGAGACTACTGCTGGAACGGTTGCTGGCACTGAGACTTGGTCTGGCGTACATACTCTGACTGGTGACATTGTTATCGCATCTGGTGCGAAACTCATTATCCAGCCAGGAACCACGGTTGTGTTCCCCAACGGAACACACCTAGACGTTCGAGGTAACCTGTGTGCCGGTGTATCGGCTTGCGGAGCCAGTAGTGACGCCAGCACATCTCAAAGAATCACTTTCCAATGGAATGACCCTATCAANGGTAGTGCCCGAGGAGAGTGTTACGGAATGAGTTACGGTAGCCAACAAATTTGGGTAGAAGATCCCTCCTGCTACGAGGGGGTTCTAATTCGAAACTCAATCGATCTTTCACAGACCGGACTCAGATACATTACTATTGACGGGGCTTGGGGGATTCCATACTATATCCCGACAGTATTCCAATGGAGATATGGCGCCCTAGTCATCGATGGGGCTAGTCCGGTACTAAATGAGATTGAATTTACGGACATCAACACAACTAGTGTTTTGACAACAAATCTAGCCCAGCCCAGATTTATCGGTGGCGAATATGTGGTAGGAAATGACGATTCAAGCGGAGTTAGAGGATCAGCAGTTCAGATCTATAGTTCCGGAACTCCAGTCACTCCATTGATTTTGGAATCCCCTACTCTAGTTGGGACGGATGTCGGATGCGGTCAGAATGCACCTGCTAGGCCAGCAGTATGGGCCCAAGACACATTCATCGATATCTCGGATGCTAACGTTGATGTCGGTGATTACGGAATCAGTTTACGAAATTCTGCAGGCATAATTTCAAACTCTGAATTTACAGTGAATTGTAATGGAATTGACATTAACAGCCGGAAGGCGGTTGGCTACACNGATTATGAAATCAATATCCTCAACAATGAGATTACCACAGGTGATGGTGCCCCAATCACAGTTTTCCAAGGCGGCCTCGCAAACATTGTCGCTAATGAATTGGAAGGAGCGGCCGAATCTTCAGGCATTGCCATCGAATCCTCAGAAGTCAAGATTCTGAACAACGACATTGGACCCGTAGGAGGCTGGAATGGCCTTTGGCTGCTGGGCTCGTTCGATGTGATTGCTGAGAATAACTCAATCCATGATGTGGCTAGAGAGCCGATTAGGGCTGGAGAATATGGTAGCAGCGCTCCAGCACCAGTAGCCGCTAGGATACTATTGGCAAACAACACCATATCGACNGATGGGACTGAGACTTGTGGGCAAACAAGATATGATGATTGGGACGGTGATTTCCCTTGCCCAGTCGTGCATGCATACAGAACTGGAGTCTCTATGTATGACAACACAATNAATGCTGCAGGAGAAGCAGACGGAATCAGAGCCGTCGGTGCTCTTCTGAATATTCAGAGGAACACATTCAATGTTCCCGGTACAGGGGNCGTAATGAAGCATTATGACGATGGCTACGCCGGCTCTCAACAATACGGCTCTCTCGCGTTTTTCTCCCACAACACATGGAATGGCGTAGGCGTAACTTACAACGTAACGAAGAGCTCAGTAACGGTTCAGTCTGAGTATATCCCATCCCCTCCTCCTGGGCTATACCCTGTTCAGTTAGTTTGGTCCGATCAAGAGGCCTGGCCNGCGAATCAATTCCAAACCTCAATTGTTCCNACTTCCGTCAAGGAGTGCCCAAACTGCCCGGATTTCACTCCAATTGGTTTCCCTCTTTCNGTAGGTGACGGAATGGGTATTTCTTCTGCCATGGACAATAACTCTACTACATTCACATTCGCAAATCTGTCTAATCTAGATAGGACAAAGATTCACATCGAGACNCAGCCGACTCCTTATGCTGTCCAGGTGAGAAGGGCCGAAATGGTACGCTTCCAGACTCTTGTTAATGGAGAGAGAGTGGTTGATGCAAATGTCCTGATTGAAGATGCTCTAGGCAACGATTTGTACTCCATATATACCGAGGATGATGGATACACTCCCTGGTTTGCACTNCCTTCTGATTTCCACCTTGATTTCAGGGGATTAGGGGGAGGCGATAATCCAGATGGATTTGCTGACGATCAGTATGAGGATTCATGTAGTGACGGCATAGATAATGACGGAGATCTTACTATCGATACTGACGATGACGATTGCGACTACTTGGCAGGGACAAGAGAACTTTCACGCTACTATTACACTGCATACAAATTCGGATCTGGTTACGCGAGAAGTAACTTCACCCTCACAGATTCTACTATGCAAGATACCATTAATTTGGCCAATCAAGCCCCTACGGTATATGTAACTCAATCAGATGGCCATTCTTTCCGCAAGGTAGTCAACTTGACTGGGAGTGCGCATGATGGGAATCTAGCCGGGGTTTATGCGACTGATGAGTTGGCCCAGTGGGATCAGGGCGGCTATGTNCACGAAGTTCAGATTAAGGATCCATTTTCCAGCCAATGGTCTAGCGCAGGCCTAGCTATTGACGCTAGCGGAATGGCTGAAGGCCAAGTCACCAAGACCAATCGACCATTCAGTTCTTGGTACTATGAGATTGACATGACTAATCGCGAGGAAGGAGATTATGTGTTTGAGATTCGAGCATTTGATGGAATAGACTACAGCCCCATAATTTACCGAACTGTGAAATTAAACGTGCAAGCCCCAACAGTTACCGTCAATTCTCCCAGTCCCTCTTCGACTCATTCTGAGGGAAGCATAACCTTCGAAGGTACAGCATTCGATCATTATGGCTGCCCCGTCGAATGTAGCAAGGATCTACAAGACATATATTTCCATATCCAAGGTCCCAATTTTGATGTCACCACTCCTGCCGAGGGAGGTGCCGAGTGGTCATGGACTTGGGACTTCAGCGGTTTACCCAGAGAGGTCGCAACTTACACATTCTCAATTTGGGCTTCCGATAGTGACTTCTGCCAAGGTTTCATTGACGAATGTGTCCCTACTGAACTCTCGCTAACAATTGACAATTCGAACAGTGCACCATTCATCAGTGTGATTACTCCGTATGACGGACAGAGACTTTCGGTCTCTACTGAGACCATTTTCGAAGGAGTCGCTAGGGATAATGACGGCTCGGTATCGAGGGTGGATTTTGAGATTCAGGACGTAGCCAATAATTTCCTAGTTGTGATTTCTGACTCCGTCTCTGATTTCGCGCCCAACGGCGCCTGGAGTTTAGAGTGGGATTCTACAGTATTGATGCATGACCGACAATATCTTGTAAGATTCAGATCTTACGATGGTTACGATTACAGCGATTGGGCAGAGGCAACTATCATAGCAGATAATCCCCCAGATGCCGGAAATTCACAACCCACATTTGATGCAACTCTTTGGCCCGATGAGATTATTCTTTACTGCGAAACTAACTCACAGTCGCANGATAGGTGTACCAAGGCAGAAATTGATTTACTACAGTTCTTCGACGATGTTGATCCCGGGCAAGAACTAATTCTCTCAGTTTACGATAATGATGACTCAGATGAAGACGANCATCATGGAATCGTAGTAAATGTCGGAACTGACGGTATGGCTATTTACAATCCAGTTACCATGTTCTTCTATGATACTGACATGTCTACGTGGACACTAGAGAACGTAGTATTCGTAGCTACGGATACCTTTGGTTCNAAGATAAATTCCAATCCAGTAACTCTAACTGTTCAGGGAATCCAATTCTCCATATCTCCGCCTGAAGATTCTACCATCGGAGATGATGAAATTGCAGTCTTTACGGGGATAGGTTTGCCCGGAAAAACAGTCACAGTTACCATAGATGGAAACAATGTGAATAATACCGTAGTTGGTGAAGATTCAATTTGGTCTCTCGGAGTACCTGCTTCCAGAATAGATGGAACTGCCACACCCTTGTTCAAGTACGCCGGACAAGATTTTGATGGAACGAAAATCACCGTCTCTGGTTCCGGCGGAGGAGGAATGGGCCTCGGTTCCATCGCTCTTATTGCAATAGTTACTCTAGCATTGCTTGGGGGCCTAGTATACTTCTTCGTTGAGTTCGAGGTCGATGAAGACGAACTAATTGAGGGTACAACCGAAGCCAATCAAGATGCGGATGAGGAAGAAGATACTTACGCGTGGGCCAAGGATATAGTTGCCGACGAAGAGGATGAAAACACATCTAGACTCCAGAAGCATGACGATCATCCTGGGTGGTTGTGGGATCCTGATAACCAAGAGTGGGTGCCCGATCCAGATCATCCNCAGTCATGATTCATGTCAGGCTCGCATCTCACGAAACTTCTTGTGTAGATGATTACGCTCAACCAATATGACAAGCATGGCTGTTCCCCGCCCGGGGGTTCAGGAACGCATCTTACTGCACCTGAGGGACTACGTCGATCATGCCGATAAAGTCGAAGTCCCGTTTGCTCTTTCTCAGATGGGAATAGCCAATGCTGTCGCAATAGCACGCTCAAATGTACCCCGTGCTATTGCTGGAATGAGGGAGCAGGGACACTTGATTGAGAGGCAGGCACATGTCTCAGGAGTTTCTCGTAAGCGCAAGGCATACTTTCTTACAGAAGAAGGTGCAAATNTTGCCGATGATATCTGGACCAAGGTCAGCACTCAGACAATCAGATTGATCCATCCTGATGGTAGATCTGAAACGATGGAGTTAGGGCATGCCTTAGAATCGACTGACTTACCCCTCAGGCACGTTGACTTTCTGCGATATATTGACGAAACGGGGACAGTTGATCTTTCCACACTGTCTGCTGAACTAATTGAAAGAGACCTATCGAAACACATCGAGAAGCAGTTGGTGAATTCACTAAATGACTTGCCCAGAACTAGAAGATTCTTCGGAAGAGACGACGAATTGGATAGCATGGTTAATCTCCTTGAAGACCACTCTAGTTCAATCCTGATTCCAGGAATAGCTGGAATAGGTAAGACCTCTCTGGCAGGAAAACTGCTTGAGAGATTTACACATAGGAGAAACTTGCTATATCATCGCTGCCAAGATTGGGAAGGCTCTAGGGCATTCTTTGAGGCAACTTCTGAATGGTTATCTGCGATGGGATACAACGATCTTTCAGACTATTTGGCCGCCACTCCAGTACCTCAAGCAACAATGGCAGTGAATCTGATAATGGAAGGGCTACAAGATACTCCTGCGCTAATCGTTGTTGATGATCTGCACAAGGTTGGCGACGAGACTCTGATTTCCGCACTTAGATCCTTGACAATCAGAATTCCTGAGTTGGAAGATGTAGGCCTTGTACTGTTCTCAAGATCATTCAGAATGGTTGTTCCCGAGGCAGATTCATCGGGTCGTATTGTAACCCTAGTAATGCCTCTCGAAGGTCTTGATCAGGACTCAAGCAGACAGATACTAACGACCATGCCTAATATTGACATGACACAGTTCCTGCACATCTATACTCTCTCAAGAGGTCACCCTCTTGTTCTTGAATTGATTAATAGGGGCAACGTGGGAGAAACATTTCACGCTACACTTGAGGCATTCGTAGAACAAGAAATATTCAGCCGACTATCGGGCCCTGAGAAGAGGTTGCTGGGGGCCATTGCCGTATTCAGAGAGCCGATGCCACTAGAGTCAATCAGTGCACTTGACGCCGATACTGAACTTCTCGATAGTTTAGTTGAGAAAGGCCTTGCGAGGCAAGCCGATAGTGACCATTACGATGTCCACGACCTTGTTCGAGAATTTCTTACTCGCTCTATGGATGAATCACTACGTCAAGAATTACACAACAACGCGAAAGAGTGGTACAGAACTAGGAAAGATATTGCAGCAGACCGCATAGAGTACATCCACCACCTAAACGAATCCGGCAGTACAGACGATTTAGCCGAAGTATTGTCTTCCGAAGGGCATGGTCTTGTCAAAGCAGGGCATACCGAATTACTCGGAATTCTAAGATCTCTGGAGAGGGAAGGATTCGATGCAAAGAGCTGGTGTATTGTCAGAGAGTTAAGAGGAGATATTCTGTCAATACAGGGCCGATGGGATGAGGCCGAGGCTGAATATGATGCTGCGATACCAAATGCCCGCAAAAATAGCATGGCAGAGGAACTTTCCCGCCTGCTTTCGGCCCGAGCAGACATAGCAGTCAAGCGAGGAGCCATAGATGATGCACTAGAGATGCACCGAAAGGCACTGGAGATCCAAATCAANCTAAGAGACTCNGTCGGCGCCGCTCGCTCTTACAATAACATGGGGTATATATTCAGGCGTAGGCGAGACACTAGACACGCCTTGGAGGTCTATTCCAATGTTGAGAAACTTTTGGATTCTGAGGATCATCCCGAGTTGTGTGAAGCCCGAATCAGGATGGCCGCAGCATATCTCGAAATGGGAGAATTGGATAGGGCGAGAGAACACGCTATCCGAGCATTCGAAGAAACAGAAGATAACGATTCTGATATCTCTCACGCTAGAGCCATGGCAATATTAGGTAGGTACTATGCACGGGTTAATGAGAATGAATTGGCTATGCAATATTACTCTGGGGCACTAGATATTCTGTCTGACCAAACCGACCCTCATAGTGCGGTCGAGGTCTCTATGCTCCTCGGACAGGTTCTGAATGACGCTGGACGTAAAGAAGAGTCNTCTGAGCAATATATGGATGCCCTTGTTCTAGCGGAGGCGAATGACTTCAGAATGCTACAAGGTGAGATTCTTGCTAGATTAGGAGAAGTCGAGAGCGATCGTTCCCAGAAAATGGATTATCTTCAAAGATCACTATCTGTGTTCAGAGAATTGGGAGCCGTCGATAGGATGAGGGAAGTTCAGAATTCCGTACACAGAGCAGTCATGGGCCATTAGAGGCTAGAAATTCTCTCCGGCTCCGATTGGCCCAGCCAATTACTGAATTCGGGCCCACTCTGTAGCGAAATTCCTATGCTTCCTGAAAACCTCTCTTCCATCGACATCAACACTTCACTCTCAGCGAGATGAGGGGCGTTATTGCGCTCTGAAAGGTGACATAATACCACACTTTCCAGATTATTATTTACTATCTCTGAAAGAGCGTCTCCAGTTTGGGCATTAGACAAGTGACCCCCTCTGCCTGAAATTCGGCGCTTGAGTACCTCAGGATATGGTCCACTCATCAACCTATCATGGTCATAATTCGCTTCAATTGAGATATGGCTGCATCCTGAGAGGTGCCGCATCAAGTCAGCAGTTAACTCGCCTAGGTCTGTCACAACAGCAGCTCTGCGACCATCTCCATTGCTCGCGATCACAGCAACATTATCTGCATCATCATGAGGAACTGGGATGGGCAATAGACTAATTTCATCACTGACTACTATTCTTTCCAATGCCCCGAATGTCCTGCATTCAACGATTGGTTCCCAACCCATTCTTGTCGCTGTCTCAAGATTCGAGTAAAGTACTGCATCCCAATTCTTAGATGCTCTGAGTGCAGTCTTAGAATGGTCAGAGTGATGATGCGTAACCAGCACTCCATCGATTGAAGTCGGCTCAACACCAGCCATTCTTAATCGGGACTCCATTTGTTTGAGAGAGAACCCGCAATCAATTAGAACACTAGTTTCATCCGACCTGAGAAGAGTGGAGTTTCCAGAACTCCCAGAGCCCAAATGAATAATCTCCATTCCCATGGCGTATGAGGCGACGCTGGACATTCCTTGAAACAATCCATTGCAATTACGCCATAAGTCCAATTTTCGACCTACGACGGCCGCGCCATCACCCTACGCGCACGTGCGCGTGTCCGAACGACGCTCCATCACCATGATAAGTCATCCAACGGCGCTGAAACAACAGTCAGGTGGAACCATGCGACGCAAGCAGACAGCCCTGCTAATCACTCTCCTTATTCTAGGTAGCATGGCCTTTGTTTCGCAGACTCGCCCTCAATCTTCTGTTTCATCTACGGACCCAATTACAGCAGATCGTGGTGGGCCACCAGTCACAGATGAGGACAACGACAAAATTCCGGACCTACATGAGTCTATTTTTGGAGATACCAGATTCATTGAGACTGCCTCTGGAATCATCTCGGTGAAGGGATTAGATCCAATGAATTCAACCGATAATATGTCCGATCATGACCGTGATGGTGCCAGTGCTTTGCTCGAGTTCTGCTGGCCGTATACTCTAGACACGTGTTTTGATCGACTCTCGTTAACAGGAAAGCCCCCACAATTCACCGAATCTGGATTGAGAGAGTATCTCGACCCAAGAGTCTCAGACACGGATGGAGATGGTCTTCCTGATGGGTATGAAATTCACATGTGTACTGAAGGAGGTCTAGGGTATCAGAATGCTACCAATGCTTGGCAATGCCTATGGTTCGACCCCCTAGATCCTTCTGATTCATCGGAGGATATCGATAGTTGTGAAGATTTTACTTTCGGTTGTGGTGACGGTTTTGATGTCAATCGGGATGGATTCATCGATATTGGAGAGAGGTATACTAATTCTGAGGAGTATCTTTTCGGTACGCCTGATGACTGGATTACAGAGCGAGATGGCCTCTGGTGCGCGGGGCAAATCCCTGGACTATCTCCGGATTCTTGCCAGCAAACAGTAGAGAGGGCTACTGGAGATAATGGGTGGCTTGGAAGCGACCCCACTGAACCTGATTCAGATTACTATGCATGGTCGGAGATAATCGCCGTTGGACTAGCAGTCCCTGGAGATGGAATCCCAGATGGTTGGGAGGTCTACTATGGACTCGATCCTCGAAATTCGAGTGATGCTATTGAGGATAATGACCTAGATGGATGGGACCTAGACCGAGACGGATTCATCGTGCCCGACATCTCAATCGCGACGGTTCATTGGGGCGAAGCTTTCAGTAATTATGAGGAATATTCTATTCATTACGACGATGGTGCTTGGGTTACTCCCGGACTAAGGGGTACTGAGATTACCTCTGATGAATCTGTTTATTCAACTTATGATCAGGGCACCACGCCTGGACTGGTCGACGGTTCTGTTCACTCAGTGATCCCAGATCAGCCCAGAGATAGATTACTGATTGGTTCTAGATATGGAATTACTGTAATAGATCCGTTTGATGGCAGCTCTGTACTGCACGAATTACCATCCGGCATAGAGATGTACACAATGAAAAGATGGTCATCGGGAGAGTCCGACTACATTCTTATCGGGACTAATCTAGGAGTACATTCTGTCTCACTTGACGATGGAATTCCCAATATGGAGACTCTATCCAACTCCGACATAGGTCCTATTGATGAAATCGTAGAACTTGATACTGGAAGTGGAGATATCGATTTGATAATCTTTGGTAATTCAACTGCATGGACCTTAACAATCAGTTCGGGTGACGATGGGCCTGAACTTTCAACTCCCGTGCTTAACGAGGCTATGGGCGATATTCTGTCTAATGCCGATGCTGAGGTCAGAGATGCTACGCATGTCCCCATGTTTGGCAGAGGCCCACTATTACTCGTGGGAACTGATGCAGGTTTGATTGCATGGAATACCACCGACGGCTCCACTTCAATTGGTAATCCATGGTGGGTTTTTGACCGCGAAAATGCAGAACAATATGTCCAGCGGGCAGATCTACTAAACATTTCAAAGTCGGCCATTGTGAACTCTCTCGTCAAGGCAGGACCTCTGGATCCTACGGGGCAAGTGGAAGAAGTTACGGGAGTTTGGGTCGGTACTGCGGGCGGACTCCATTTGCTAAACCTGCAGTTATTGGTTCAACTACCCCATTCTGCTTTCGTCACTGAGAATATGTACAACCTAGAACGTTGGTCCGAAGGCGCTAATGATATCCATTCAATCCTGCCTATGGACGACATGATTTACCTAGGCTCTAGAGATGGGACCTGGTGCTTGGAAGGAGGTTTCAACGGCATCGTGGGTCAATGCCTAAACCAGACCAGGATTCCGGGCCTGACAACATCACTTACTTCACTGGAGGTCGGTTCAAGCGTCTGGCTTTACGCTGGAATATCTCCCGGTAAATTCATGAATATTATGCCAATTGATCCCACTTCGGTTGATTCCGATCTAGATGGCATGCCAGATGGTTGGGAGTTCATCTATGGCTTGGATCCAACCGATCCATATGACCGCGACCGCGATGCCGATGCCGACGGAGTCCACTATTCAACTGCTGATGGCTTCATCTTGAATAGAGACTGGACTAATCTCAATGAATATAGATTCGTTTCAATGTCTGAGGGCGGCTTCAATGGAAGCGATCCTAGAGAAATGGACACCGATGGAGACGGCCTAACCGATGGAGAAGAGTACTGGGGCTGGTTCGCTGACTCCACTAACTTCGATTGCCACTACCTCAATGATGAGTATCTTTGTGATGAAGAAACTGGAGATATAGCCGAACTGGTTCATCTTGAGGGATGGTTAGGTTCTGGGGCTGGCGGAGGTACTGATGGGCCCACCGACCCTACCAATCCAGACACCGATGGAGATGGCATGCCAGATGGTTGGGAGATGGAGCATCGCAGGTGGATTGGAGACGTATATAATGGCGGAAATCTCTGGACCCTAGACCCTCGAGATCCATCTGATAAGTTTGAAGATGCAGATGGCGATGGCCTGAGCAACCTTTGCGAATATACATGGTCGAATCTTCTTGAGACGGTTTTGCGAGAAGGTTTGCCAACTCATGGAGAGACCTCACAGGCTGCATTAAACTGGACTGCGACTGATCCGAATAATGTCGACTCTGATGGAGACTCGCTACCGGATGGCTGGGAGGCCCGATATGCTTGTTCATGGAACAAGGATAACGCTGGAATCAACCCTCTCAATGGGTCGGACTATCTCAACAATCCAGATGGTGACGGATATGATATCGACCGAGATGGAAATTTAAGTCTCGATGAGAGTCTGGTAAATTGGCTGGAGTATCATCTGAAGTCTAGCATTCTGTATGGAGATCAGACCTCAACTGGAGAAGAATACCCTGAAAACTTCACAACTTCTCTTTGGAATGATACATGGTTTGATTTCGCTGATGATTCGTTTGGAGACAGAACTAGTCCAGCATACAGAAGCCTGGTGAATGGCACTACTCCAATGGATGTCGGCTCGGCCAATCCATTATCTTCTGATTCAGATAGGGATGGAATGCCCGATGGTTGGGAGTTTTATTTCGCTCGATGGAGTCTATTCGACCAGGGTTGGACTTTGAATCCAGTCGATGAGAGGGACAGAATTGGAGATCCAGATGGAGATGGGATGAACAATTGGGAGGAGTATAACGTCATCGAGTCGAACTTCAGTGAGACGGATGGACTAATTACAGTGCCTCAATTCTATCTCCTTAGCATAGGAGGTGAACTGTTAGCATCGCCTTGGCTTTCTGCTCAGTCTTCGAAATCTTTCGGTTCATTCCTCACCGAAGAGCAGGAGAATAAGACTGGTAGAACAGCCGACCCAAACAATCCCGATACAGACAATGATGGACTATTGGATGGTGTTGAACTTATTTTCACTAGATGGAATTCTACCAATGAAGTTTGGACATTGAACCCCTTAGTTGCTGGAGACGGCAATTATGACTCAGATCGTGACGGTTTGACCGACTTAGTGGAACTCAATCTAACTCTAAACAATCCCGCTAATGGCGGCCTCTCTCCACCGGATGCACCTAGGATGTGGGAAGAAGCAGAGATGATAGATCCAGAAGAGGCTGTAAATAGAGTATTCAGAATTCTATTCAACAAGGAAGGAAGGGCCGAGCTAGCAATCGATCAATTCCAAGATTGGCAAGACGGGGGCGCACCTCAACCCGTCGTCTCCGCCTTACTGGGTGCCTCTGATCCAAACTCCGAAGATACCGATAGAGATGGAATGAGTGATGGTTATGAGTACTGGTTCACAGAATGGAATCTTGAGCAAAACGGATGGGAAATGAATCCGTTAACCGACAGCGATGTGCACGTGGATTCCGACGGTGATTCTTTCGATTGTAACGGGGATGGTTATATTTCAGATTCAGAGTCGTTTGACAATCTAGCGGAATATGATGCGAGAATCTACGGAAAGCGTTCAGCTGTAGATACGATACCAAATGGGACAGGATTAGTCTCCTACGGGGCCGATGCGGTGAATGCGCAGATGGATGAGAATGGATTGTCTTATGAAGCCGCATTCGCACAACTGTATGTCCAATTTTCTACAAAGAGCTTAGTTTCTTCAGAACGAGCTGGATTGATCAATCAAATAGATCCTGATACATTCAACTACAGCATCGCAGGAGTAAGCGATCCAACCGACGAGGACTCGGATAGAGATGGGATGCCCGATGGTTGGGAATTCTGCTATTCTATCTACGGAGAATTCCTACCTGTCAATTCCTATCGTTGGTCCATGAACCCAATAAATCCACTGGATACTGAATACGACCCAGATGCCGATGGTTGGTATGATAGATCTTGGACAGACATACCTGCTGAGCAAGGCAAATGGGAGAATAGGGAATTTACCCCTGCCCCCATAGAGCAGCAGATTTCTCAGGGCTTTTTAGGCCTGTATTTCAGTAATCTAATGGAGTATGATAATGGAACCCATCCTCTCGATTCAGACTCCGATGACGACTCAATGGTAATGAAACCGATTCTGCAGAATGGGATAGTCATTGACTATGTGCAAGACACCAATCTCTCTGATGGCAGAGAGGTGTTCAAGTATGGAACCAATCCACTTGATAATGATACAGATGGCGACATGATGCCAGACTTTTACGAGTATTACCGGGGTTGGAATGAGGTTAATGATAACTGGTCGACATATCTCAAAATATCAGTAGTATGGGAGCAGATAACTGCAACGAACTGGAAGCCAGTGAATATTTCTGGAAACAGCATTGCTAGACCTGAACTAGCTTGGACATGGTTTACTCACGACGCTACTGATTCTTCTGATTCCGGCCAAGATGCAGATAATGACGGCGCATGGGATTGTTCTAGCGGCAGTTGCATCTATATCCCGTACAATAATTTCCAGGAATACTATGGAATTGTAAATGCTTCACTAGCTTCGCCCTCCCTAGTACGCAATGCAGGTTTGTTCGATTGTTCGGGAGATATCGTGCAAGAATGGTGGCAGTTACGTGAATCACTTTTGGGGACATGCTCAGGAAGCGCAGCTCTGGGCACGAATTACTTCCGTATGTACAGAGTAAACGATGCAGACATGCTGTATGCTCTGATTATAGACGATAATGATCCCGATTACGAAAGTGTTGACGTAAGCAACGATGAAGTATTGGTCAACGGTGCTTGGACGGATGAGTATCAGCGATTCGCAGGAGATCAATACCACCTCCCCAACACAGGTCTAGGCGAGTATGTCTATGGGTGGTGGATGATCGACGTCGACGGCGACCAAGTCGCTGATGGGACAGATCCAACAAACTGGGACACAGACGGAGATTGGCTAAACGATTTCTTTGAAATCGAAGACGATCTGCTAGACGGAGTTAGAGGGAATAGCGGATCTCCAATAAGATATGATGATCGCACCACTAGTTGAGTTCTTGAGCCACGACTCTCACGCTCATGTATGGAAGGGGATAGGGTACCTTCTCCAGAACAATCGGTAGAGGAGAGGTTGTTGTTCCTGCAGGAGAATATGGTGAGTTTCGTAAACCAATTCAATATGCCCGTAATCGAAGTATCTCTAGTTCTCTCGAAGTATATCCGAATTATCCTAGATTCACTTCTAGAGGCTGCAGAAAAAGAAGGAGAGTCGTTGCCTCAAAACCTAGTCGAGGCATGGCCAATTGAGGCCAACCCAGATGCACCTACAATCGAATCATTCCCTCTCGATAGATTGCTTGGTAGCCTAGATGAAGATAGGATGGATATCTTAGACACACTAATTCGAAGTATCATGAATGAGACCCGTCTGCCATTCGTTCCTGTCATTACTTTACTTAGGGAGTGGGAGCAGTTGGCTCGAATCCAACTTTCTCAAGCCGGCTCACCGGGCCACCTATTCAGTCCGATGGAATTCCCAGACGGATTCTAACTCTCATTTTCGGCCTTGGCTACTATTCGGCTTGAAACCCACCAAGCATCTCCTATCGACCATATGAAAAGTACCGGCCACATTACGACAGAAAGAATGAGGGGAAGTTGAATCAGAAAACATCCGAATGCCTTACGATGTTGGCCATTAAAGTGCTGGCCAATGAATAGAAATGGAACCAATGAAAGCACCAGAGCAACTAGTGGCCTCAGGGCCCCCCAAGGCCCGATTCCTCCACTTAGCTCGTACCAAATCACCCCCAATGCACCAATAGAGCTACCCGAAACAGGTTCTTCCTCAGTGGCTACACTGACGACATACTCCTCTGCCATCGAACACCCCTTTGGTGATAGACGCATCAACCTGACGCCAGGCTGTGCATAGAAAAGCCGAACAATGTACTCCCCCTCAGAGTGCCGTGGTTCGGGATAGGTTACTGATTACTGGCTTCCCTCCATTCTCCAATAATCGGAAGAATGTCTCACAAGAGGTTTTGAGTCGAATTAGTGAATCCAGTGTTTATGGAATTGAAGTCGAAACCCAATTGCTAACAGTTGATGAGATAGGATCATCCATTATTGCAAATAGAATTCTCGATGGTGCAAGATTCTCCGGAATCATTCATCTAGGACTTGCCGTGAAAAGAGAGAAGATAAACTTGGAGAGGTTCGCCAGCAATTTGATTTCTATGAAGGAACCTGATAATTCAGGAAGATTGTTGGATTCTGAACAAGTTGTGATAGGTGCGCCAAGCAGTCTTGAGACTACAGCTCCAATCCATATCCTAGACGAGGAGTTTGAGCATGATGAGTTGGTTTATTGGAGCAATGATGCGGGAACCTTCGTCTGTAATGAAACATATTTCAGAACTCTGAACGCCCTCAATCAGATTGGTTTGTCAAACACCCCGGTAGTTTTCATACATCTCCCGCCGGAAGGAAAAATTCCGGTTGAAAAACAAGTAGACAAAGTAATTCAGATCGCTTCTACTATTGTAACTCGGCCGACTTACGATGTTGTAGCTGGCTTGCTATTCGATAATAAAGGCAGGATTCTGGCTTGTAAACGCCCCGCTCAAGATGCTTGGGCTGGATGGTGGGAATTCCCGGGAGGGAAGATGGATCAAGGTGAGACAGCATCAGACGCCCTAGTAAGGGAACTTAAGGAGGAAATCGGTATTACCGCTAATCCGAGAAAATTGATTGAATCAACGACTTTCGAATATGATGATCGAACAGTAAAATTGCAAATCTGGAATTGTGGAATTGTAGATGAAAAAGAAATCATTCTGAATGAACACGATGAATCTAGATGGCTTTCAAGGGATGAACTAATGGATGTAAAATGGCTACCTGCCGATTTGCCAATAATTTCCAGATGGTCTCTGGAAGGAATTCCAAACTAATCATCATTCATTGTGGGATTGCCTTTCTTGTCGAACCATTCCGTAGGCTCTCCTTGCTCCGACATACTCAGTCCATCTCCAATACTTCTGGGAATCGAGTCTCGGCCAGGGTGCCAAGTTGACCTCTCTAGCCATTCTGCCAAACCTTCTCTATGAACACGGACTACGATTTCTCCCCCCATATTCCTCCTTTCAAGCACAAAGGATAGTTTGCCTACAATTGAAGCCTGACGAGAAATTGAGAATTCAGTAAAATCTCCATTAAGTCCCAATGACATTGCATCTAGAGCCGTATCGAGTATTCTTTGGTCTCGGGCTGAATCGAATAATGTATCTAGAGATTCGGATTCCCCTTGAAGGATCATCTCATCTCGATTTTGCGGGAATTCTGAGTGGTCAAGCGTTACCCCTGGCTCCCAATCTGGGAACATAACTTGCACCGATTTGACGACCTTGACAAAGTCCTCGTGAGCCCTAATCACAGTCGAGACTCCGATGTCCGCCATAGCACCCCCATTAACTCGGTACTCATGAGCGCTGCGGCATGTCTCCCAAGGGCACGAATGGTTCAAAGACACGATGCAAGACAAACGACCGTGTCAGAACGTTCTCCAGTTCTAGCTGCGGCTCTTCTTCTGGCCCCTAACCTATGTCTTGTTGCTCTAAGGCTCTCTTCAGCCGCCTTAGAAGAGGTACTCTCTGAAGACTCGGTTCTGATGTACTCCATGCACGGCGTCGCACTAGTCATTGGATTGATCATGTTCCTTAGGTTTCGTAAGGTTGAGGACCACGAGTATCACAGATCCCAAGCAATCCGCAAGCTATCTCGTACATACTCAAGAGAAGACAAGGGACTATGGGAGAAGGGAGACTCAGCCATAGAGAAGTTGGAAACAAGAGCTAAGGCTACGAAAAAGGGACGCTCTGCATTGCGAGTAAAGGCTTTGGAGAAAGGAAAAATAGGCTCATTAAACCAAGAAAGAAAGGAAGAGGAGATTCACGATGAGGAGAATCCAGAGCCTCGTAATCAAGGAATTAGCACCATTGTAGACGAGCAGGCGATTACAAAGCCAAAAGGTCCTGGAATGATTAGCAGATTCTCTTCATGGGTCAGTTGCAGTATAGATGAATCAGCCAAGAGGAGGATGGAGCGAAAGGCAGCAAAAACTCCGAAGAAGTCAAACAAATCTTCCGATATGTGGGCTAGTCCTGCCGATTCAAGTCTGGCCCGCTCAGTCTCATCATGTCCATCTTGTGGTGCACTGAATAACTCTGGAACGGCATACTGTACTTCATGCGGCGACCTAATGTCATAGGTGAGGTTGAAAACAGTCGAGTAGGAGCCCCCATCGTCGACCATGTCCGGAAAGAGAGATTACTACGAAGTTCTCGAAGTCTCCAAGGATGCAACCGACTCAGAGATTAAGCGTTCTTTTAGATCGCTAGCACGCAGATTTCACCCCGACAAGAATCCCGATGATGCAGAGGCCGAGACGAAGTTCAAGGAAGTGCAAGAGGCCTATGCTGTTCTTTCCAACCCAGACGAGCGCAAGAAGTACGACATGTTCGGCCACGATCAACCCGGAGGATCTCCCTTTGGGCCCGGTGGGTTTCAAGGAGTAAATATCAGCATTGATGATCTCTTCGGAGGGGGAATTGAGAGTATTTTCAGCCAGATATTTAGTGGCGGAAGACCTCGTCGAAGAAGTCGGGGTACAGACCTTTTAGTAAATCACGAAGTCCCTTTCCAAACGGTTTTCGATGGAGCTGAAGAATCAATAGAAATTGAGGCGCTAAAGACCTGTGAAGAGTGCAACGGCTCCGGATCTCCTACTCCAGAAGGTGTCAGGGAGTGTCCTACTTGTGATGGAAGAGGGCGTATTCAGAGAATCGAGAAGGCCGGTTTCTTCACAAAGCAAGTGGTTTCAGATTGTTCCACTTGCAGGGGAGATGGGCGCATTGTCAGCGACCCCTGCGGAACTTGCAGTGGAGAGGGCAGATCTAGGAGAACCAAACAAGTCACATTTACCATTCCTCCTGGAATTTCATCTGGCACTAGGTTGAGGATGAGGGGGCACGGAGAGGCACCCCGAGGGAGTAGAGGGGAAAGTGGGGACTTATACATCCAGATTGAGGTACATGAGCATCCTTGGTTTGAGAGAGACGGCTCAGACCTCCTAATGGCCCTTCCATTGGGATTTGTGGAATTAGCACTGGGGACGCAAGTCATCATCCCTCATCTGGACGGCTCTGAACTCAGAATCAAGGTTCCAGCGGGTTCTAATCCTGGAGACACAATTAACCTCCCAAGTCGGGGACTTCCAGGTAGAAGAGGAAGAGGTTCAGTTACTGTGTTGTTGAAATTAGATATGCCCAAGAAAATCTCCCGTTCTCTTAGGAAATCTCTAGATTCTCTCAAGGATGAGATTGGTACTGATTTCGATTCGCTAGAGGATTCTATTAGAGATGAGGCCCAGAGAAGGCGCCGAAGATAACACTCTACCAGTCCAATGCCTTGTTCGGAACTGCGGCCAGTGGGTGGCCGCCGACAAGACCGGATAGATGAAATCCTATCGTAGTAGGTTCTCCCTCCAACTTAACTCCGACAAATGTCTTACTGCCTGCAGGCAAAGTATCGAGGAAGATTTCACCATCTTGGTGCATCTTGCTAGGCGAGACCGATGAGATAACAACTTCCGAACCCTCGGGTGCATGGACTCTGATTGCAGCCAACTCCCAAGGAATACTCTCAATCCTCATTCCGATTAGTAAGTCAGATGCAGACTCATTAACTTTCCAAACACATATCTCAACTTGCTCAGTCAAGTGCCTGATTACCGGCGCACCCCAGTCCTCTACTACGGCCTTCCATGGGCTGTCGCCCAGTTGCCTAAGGGAATGCTCAATCTCGGCTTGGTCAACCTCGCTTGAGACAAGAGCTGCAGACAACCTCTCCCTGAGACCTCGTAACCTCCTCCTCTCATGCTCTTGGATGTCTGCTGCCAGAGGTGCACCCCTGAAAATCGCATCACGATTCCACCAGATCACCATTGCTAGAGGGGTGAGTAGTAGAATTCCTGCAAGCATGTAGAATCCACGGGCTCTATGTGAGAGATCAACAAACTCACCTTCTTCGGGAACATATGGTCCGTTATAGGGCAAAGAGAATTGATATCCCTCAGAACCTTCTACTTCTAGCCCCATACCTTGCTCCCTCTCGACTCTCAGCGCGTGAACCCCCGGGGGCACAATCATCATCGAACCATCGGTTGAATTCACTATCTCTCCAGTTTCCTGGTCCAGAGTCATTAGTGTGAATGAACCCGGCGAGTCACCTATTCTTTGGACTCGTACATAGGAACCATTCTCTTCATTCACCGAGAAAGCGTAGTAATCACTGGTGTCGGATGCACCCAGAGTTCCAGTTATTACAGAAGCCTCCAAATTTAGTACCTGCCATCTCGAATCCATATTTCCTTGTTCCCAAATCATATCAGGAGCATCTCCAATTAGATCTCCATCCCCTAGACTCAGAGAATTAAGCATCACCGCCCAAGCTACATTGGAGCCCTGCGTGGTAAATCCGAACTCTACAGAAACCGTTTGATTGGTGGTCTCAAACACCTCCTCGCAACCGCTGGTTATGGGTGCCTGTGTACCATCGGCCTGATGCAGAGTAATACTGACGCTAACCGTTCCCGTAAACGTGCAATAAGGTTGCATCAATATCTTCGACCCTGATGCAATCAGAAGCGAGTCGCCCTGTGAATCCGATGCCGCCAGATGGCCGTGGTAAAATAGGGAAGATTGACCTTGGAATGGCATAGGCTCTCCGTGACTCCAAGGATTGCTAAGCTCCCCTCCTCCGGGGGCCTCAATATCGTCATCATAACGAATTATCTCGAACTCATAGGGCGAATAGTCCGACTCAGAAGAGTGCACCACTCGAAGCCACAGTTCTCCCTCAGCAGGGTACTCAAAATAATGGGGCATTTCAGTAAACTCAAGGGAATCTAACAATGACTTCGCGTCTTCCGTTCTGTGCCAGACCTCCATGGTGGTGGAATTCGGCCCTCTCAGTGAATTCAGTAGCATCACATCTCCTGAATCGCCTACAATCATCACGGCATCCTTGTCGCTTTTATCGGCTAGTGCGCCGACATATAGCACGCCCTCTGATATCATGTCCAATGCAGTGCAGTACTGCAATCTGCAGGGTGAAGAGGTGTTAATGCTAGGGTAATCACCCTGATTTCCCGGAGAGGGTACGGTGTTCGGAAGATCTTCGTGCTCTGTCCAATCATCCATGTAACTAAGAATCACCTCGATTTGTAGATCCTTGGCTGCCACCCCTTCATCGGCAATTACCTGCCAAGAGAAATTACCATCGATCCAACCTGACCATTCAACCATATGAGAATCTTGGTGCCTGTATTCAGAACCGTCGTACCATAGAACCAACTCCATACCTGAGCAGCTGACTTGTAGACAGGCTACAGATATCCATACTGGACCGTCAGTTTCCAATTCCTCTGACAAAACAGCCAATCTATCATCGTCTTGTGCAAGGGCCCCGGGACTGGCTATGGAAATGAACATCAGAAGAGAAAATAGCCCTGCCCACACCTTCGCCATGCCTCGCCGAGGCGCGTCTGCCTTAGAATCCTTCAAGCGAACCGCGTCAGTGCGACGCGTATGACCGAGCGTCCATTGGCTAGGGCAGCGGTCGCAAGACAGCGCATTGCAAGGGTTATGCAACTAGGCGATAGAAATAGCCCAAAGAGTTGGACACCAGCCCTTGTTGCAGGGCCAAATGATCCTGAAATGCCCATCTCTCTGGCACCTTTTTCATCCATTAGAGAATCGGAAAAACTCCCTGCTTCAGTCACTATTACAACTAGTGGTAACCTGTGTTTTCCCTTTGATTCTGAGGACATCTGGACAGCAACAGAAGGACTAGTTCTCCCCCCAAGCCTATCAGAATCAGATTCTGGCGAGTTCAGTAGAGGAAATCAACTACTCATAGTAACATGGCAGTCAATGCACCATGATGAGATGCTTAACGCCGAGGAATTGGAACCATCGATAGTCTGCCTATCTGATTCAGTTCAATTGGCCAACAATCCCGGCTTACTTGTCGAGGCGTTGTTTACTCTCAGGACTAGATTTCCGAATTCATTGCTATGGACTCCAGGAATCGGTGGCCCTGACAATTGTGCTCTTCTGACTTGGATGGGCGTTGATCTGTTCGATCTAGCGCGTTCACGCAGAGCTTATTCTATGGGTGTAATTCTGTCAGAAGACGGCCCTAGGATTCCAGAGCAGACTTTCTCTGAGTCGCACGATATGAAAACTCAAGTCGCAGCATGGCAGCGGTCCATTGCAGCCACTAGGTCGGCCATTCGAGATGGTTCACTTCGAGAGTTGGCCGAACGGCAGAGCACATCGAGTCCTAGGTCAGTAGAGAGACTACGTAGACATGATACTATGGTGAGTGCACTTGACGGAGGTAAAGCCGGCCTAGAAAGAGTAGTTGGGCATGAGCGGAAACTTAGGTGCCACACATACCAGAGTAGAGACGACCCACTAATTCAAGATTGGAGGGAAAGAGTGGCGGATTCACATCTGCCTCCTGAGCATCAAAGAGAATTACTGGTCCTACTCCCTTGTTCTGCAGTAAAGCCCTACAGGACTTCACAGAGTCATCGTAGATTCATCTCTTCGATACCAAGTAATGCTGCCCACCAAGTAATGGTCACTGCCCCACTAGGGCTAGTCCCTAGGGAGCTGGAAGAGATATGGCCAGCAGCCAATTATGACATCCCAGTTACTGGAGATTGGGATTCCGACGAACTGTCAGTAATTCGCAACATGTTGGATAGAATGTGCTCAAGAGTTGAATATTCCAGAATCATTAATCACTCTGGTGTTGAGTTCAATATCGAAGGAATCGAAGTAATTGATACCAGACAAGGAGACTCAGCCGGTTCGCCCGAGGCATTAAACCGGCTAACAGAAGCAATAGAACAGTCCGAACTGGATTTTGAATTGAAAAATCTCAAGAAATCCCAAAACACTCTATCCCAGTTGCGCGCACTATCCAGATTCCAGCATGGAACCGACGCATGGCTTGAAGGAGCAATAGTACGGGGCAGACCTCCTATTTTCACCATTATGAGGGGACGTGAACAGATTGCAATGTGGAATCCTCGTTTAGGTCGATTCGCATTTTCCAAAGCATGCTTACCAAGCTTGCTGGATGCCAACGCTCTGCCTAGGGCTGAATTAGATCCGGAATCTGACTGGAGAGGCGACCTCTTCTCTTCGAATGTAATTTCGGCCGACTCGACTATCAGAATCGGAGATGAGGTTCTAGTCATGCAGAGTGGAGAACTCGTCGGCTCGGCCCGGTCCGAGGCCGCAGGTTGGGAATGGCCCAATGGTGCGGGAAGACTTGCGAAGAGCCAGCACAGGCTCTGAGGAGCCCACCAGTACTGCGTAGCGATTAAAGAGGGAGAGCAGGTCGCCCGGTCGCCGAGGTGTAAGATATGTCACGCATGCACAGTGGAGGCAAGGGTAAGAGCGGCTCCACTAAACCGCATACCTCGGAGGTTCCAGTATGGTCGGCTAGCGACAAGGCCGAGATTGAAGAATTGATAGTCAATCTTGCAAAGGAGGGTCATTCTACTGCTATGATTGGAACTATCCTACGCGACAGTCATGCTGTCCCTAATGTTCGCTTAGTCACTGGAGAGAGAGTTTCAGAAACACTGGCTCGAAATGGAATCACCGGCAGATATCCTGAGGACTTGATGAATCTGATGAGGAAGGCTCTGAATTTGATTGATCACCTTTCATCCAACCCTAAAGATCTGCACAACCGCAGACAACTAGCCCTTTGTGAGTCAAAGATTCGAAGGCTGGCTAAGTATTACATCGGCACAGGGCATCTCTCGCAAGATTGGGTGTACAAACAGGATCAACTACGACTAATGGTCGAGTGATTTGGCGTAGAGGATTTGTACTTCCAACAATTAGGAGCGCCGTGCACACGCTTCTGGGGTCAGAACCACTGTCCGAGGTTGCCGATTTATTGTCTAGGTCTGCTGACTGTATTCGAAGTAGTTCTCTTCCCATTCTCCTTCTCGCCGCGCCCTCGCTGCAAGGTGCCCTAGCAATAGCCCCAATCGAAGCAGCGTTGCTGGACTCAGGGTTACCTTACAGGAGAAGATTCAAGATGACAATTCCTGAAAAACCTCCTTGGATTCATATCCTTGGCCCCGGAGATTACAGTGGTTCCAAGTTAACTGAAAATCCATTCTCTCTCTCAATATCCGGAACTGTTGTTGAAGGACTGCATGGTCACCAAGGGGACGCTCGCAAGGGCCCACTAACTGCAGTCACTCAAGCCCACGCACTAGCCGAAGCGATCTCTCCCCAAGGCCCTAGGACTCGTAGATTGCGGCCATGGGCACTTTCCGGAAACTGGCTCAATTCTGCACTAGACACGACTTATGATCCCGTGTATACAGCACTAAGAGATTTGTTGACTGAAGACGGCTCAATTAGAGTTGTTCCACTACCCGAAGTCCAACATCCTCACATCCCACAAAACAATTGGATCGACCCAGAAGCACTCGCAGCAGTGTCCTCTAGGTGGGATAGTTTGGATATGGAGGGAAGGGCAAGATCACTTTCTCACCTAATTCGCCCAAGTCTTGCTTCTAGCACCCCCTCAACAGCAAGATTGGAAGAGATAGGTTGGCACTGTGTCATGGGCCCAGGTTGGTCTACAGATTTAGCAGGACAAATAGATGCAGCAGCATCGAACTGGAAGAGTGAATCAGCCACAGTCGCTGCGACAAAAGTCACCGATTCATTGCTCAGAGAGGGCATTATTCCTCTATCCTGAGCATGTTCTCGCAACTAGGGCATTCCATTCTCAGGGGCCTAACGTCTGACTCAACTGTTACCTTTGTAGAGCAAACAGGGCAAGTGATACTAAGCCCTCGGATTTGTTTTGCCATCTTCTGAACCGTTTCATCCCTAGGTGAAACCAACGCTACCGGGAAGACCAGAAATACCGAGGCCAGAGACACGCCGAACACTATCGGCATAGGCATTCCCAGCACATAAATTACGAGAGAAAGACATCCCAGAGTCACCACTGTGACCAAAGCAGGCACGCTTGTTCTTCGCTTAGTCAAAGACATAGCAAAGCCAATTCCAATTGAAAGGAATAGTACTGACATTGCTGCTCCGATCAAAACGCCATAAAGGATGAATCCAGACGGCTGATACTCGACTCTGAAGTCCAAGTCTGGATCTAGATCTTCTTCTTCTATTGTGATTGCTTCTAAGACGATCCATCTTCTGTGTTTGTATTGTATCTCATCCGAGGCAACTGCACCAAGGTCTTCAAACAGTGTCGATTTGAGTTCCGCAGTCAATCCAACATCTGTCCAATATTCATCCTGAGAGGCCCTTACGAAAGTCTCAACGAGAATCTGCCTAGTTCCTTCGGATGAGTCATAATTGTAAGAGGTATCAATTGTAATGGTAATTGCATCCGCACTAAAAGCCCTAGTGGCACCCATGTCGACAGTAATCTCGCTTGGTCCCAATTCGATTGGATTGACTCCAAGAATCGCCTCGACCTCAAGATAAAGGCCATTTGACATGAAAGAGCGCAGATTCGATGCCGAACCGGTCAAGTGACCCTGCAAGGCCAACAACTCGGAATCATCCACTCTTCCATTATGCCTATCATTGGAGGGAACAGAGTCTGAGTATGAATTCAGATTTCGCCACCAACTGTTTGAACCAAGACTTTGATTACCAATGTTATCAAGTCCCCAACGCATCCATTGTGACATCGAACCATCGAATCTGATTATGGCCTCCCTATGGACCTCGTAACCATCCCATTCGGCATTAATTTCCAAATCCAGAGTAGATCCGCCAGTTCTCAAGGGCTCATTTGCAGGATACCATCCGCCTACATCATCATCATCTTCGCCAATTACAATGTCGTGGTTTTTTGTATCAGTAATCTGTAATCCATCTTGAGGGTTCAGATAAAAGTCAACAGTAATTGTGCCTGACTCAAAGTCGTTAGGAGCTTCCCAGAAGAAGGTAACCTCGACCCCGCCATCAACTCCCGTGGCTATTGGCATTTGACTGACTTGGGAGCCTTGAACAGAGATGCCACCAGTGGAACCAGACCACATCCTGTCGTCAAATCCCGATTTCAGAACAATGGGGAAATACACAAGATTACCCAGAACGCTGGCATCCTTCATCTCGATGTCAACTAGTGGAAATCGCATCGTGATTTGCGCGTCGTGCGCCTCAGAACCCCAATAAAATCTAACTCCAGCATCATCACCAGGCTGTGAGAACATTAGATTCCTCACTGTGAGTGAAATTTGTACTCTGTCTCCATCATTCACCTGTCCTGAGCCGACATCCACGCTGACCTGTAGAGATCCAGATCCGGAAAGGAAAGGATTCAGCCCCCCATCGCCTTCATAGAAAGAGCCACCAATCCTGACTTCAAGAGTTGAGTTGATTGTTACTCCAGCTGCACCTTGAACCTCATAAGGAATAGTAAGCTCCCAAGTTGAATTCTCGTAGGCACCTTCTGTACCCCAGGTTACTTCCCAAGTCCCGACCTTGATTTCGCTTAGGACTGAAGGAGTAACCAGAGTAGACTCGGAATCTGAGGAATCACTGGCTAAATCCTCTTGGAATGGGGTGAGAGAGCCATCATCGGATTCTCCCATCAAGTATAGTCTGAAGTCAGTTGAGTTACAGCAGGTCACCTCACTTTGGGCTGAGGTTGCTAGAGGTGCCGCGCTCATCATCAGCAGCACTGAAATCAGCGTCAGTGCACGTAAGCGCGCTCCATCCATTAGACTGGGTGACCAGCCTGCAACCCTTCAATGCGACGCCTACTTGGTGACCTGTCGGGCAATATTCGGAGTGCTGCTGAGAATCCACTAGCCGTGCAGCCAAACGAGCTTAGCGGGACCGTCATCAGGTAAATCTTCCAGCATGGCGAAACCAATCCTCTCAAGTTGATACACAGTACCAACTTCGAGTTCGAAATCCTCCAGAAAACCCCCTATCTCTCCTATCTCATCTCTGTCAGGGACATGCAGGACCGCTTCACGCCCGATGCCCTCAGGAAGCCATTGAACAATAGGTCGATCATCGGATCTGTCAAGGGAATCAATTGTTGCCTTCGACCCTGAGATGCTGATATCGGCGAATTCCTTCAATCTCAGACTCTCACTTTCACTATCTGATTGTTGGATGTGGAAAGAATCAGACAAGATCCAAGACCTAAATCCGCCGATTTTACCATCCGGATGCCTAGGCAACTCGACAACAGTTCCTACATGGTCTTCTATGTCCAGACTAACAGGATTTGCCACGAAACTTCGACGTTCCGTCGTAGCATCTAATGTACTAGAATTCATTGACTCAATTGTCTGCATAGAGACAGAGATATCCTTCTGAGTCACACCCAAGTCTACCCAGAAGTCCCTTAGTGCCTGTGCATCAAATCCCCTGCGCCTAAGTGACTGGATGGTGGGAAGGCGCAGATCATTCCACCCCTCGCGCTCTCCTGCTTCAATTGAGGCACGCATAGAAGAAGTCGAGAAGCCACCGAATTCGTGAACTTTCACTCTCCCCCAATACAGGGTCTCCGGATACTTCCAGCCTAGATGTTCATACAGTAGGGTCTGTTTTCTAGTGCTGTCCATTAGATCCTTGCCCCGAACAATGTGCGTGACTCCTTGCTCATAATCCTCTATTGCACTCTGGAAGTCCAAAAGGGGCCAGACCCGGTAACTATCTCCAACCATGGGATGGGGTGTGTGTTGGATCCTCAATGCAGGCCAGTCCCTCAGGGCTGGGTTTGGTAATGTCATGTCTGTCCTAACCCTAACTACGGCATCACCTTCGCTGAATGTGCCATCATTCATCGACTCCCAATCGGACAGGTTTTCTGCGACATCTCTGAAACGACAGGGGCACTCTTCCTTTGTTTCCCTGTAATTCCTGAATGTTTCTGCGGGACATCTGCAGACGTAGCAATGTCCGTCGGAAAGAAGTTTAATCGCATACTCAAGATACACGGGCATCCTATCACTCGCGCGGACAATGATATCCGCAGTTCTACCAGCAAGCCATTCATACTCATCCTCAATCCACTGATACGCATCAGGAAGCGGCGGCTTTACTCTGGTGTCGGTATCGTCGAATCTCAAAACTACCTTTCCACCATGCATTTTTGCATACTCGGAATTAATTACAACACCTCTGGAGTGGCCCAGAGTCAGCGGCCCATTCGGATTGGGGGCGAATCTAAGAACTACTGAGGAAATACTACCCGGCAATTCCTTCAGACCTTCGATCTTGCGATGTTTCTCTCTTTCTAGAGCGTCGGGGGCAGATCTCTCAAGCTCGGCCCTGACAGCATCAACTCCTTTGTCGATGGCCATCGCGTTCGCGCTTGCAACTTCTTCGGAGACTATACTCATCAGTCGCTTAGCCTCTGGCCTTAGCTCGGGCCTCTCTGCGAGCAGTCTTCCAAGCACGCTCCCGGCCTGTCCTTCTCCATTGTATTCCAATGCATTTTGAAGAGCAAACTTCCGTACTGCAGAGGCCACTTCGGGACTCCAGCCATGACTTTCAGACATGATGACGAGACTTTCCGTGTAAATGCAGCATTTCACGCTTCGCTCGCTCACCACTCGTCAAGCATCGTTTGTCTAACCACACTTTCATCTTCGAACCTAGTGGGTACTGGGGTACTGTGTTCCTCTTTCCAGAGGTCCGATACCGTTGACCAACTCCATCTCAGATCGGTGTGAGGAAAATCTCCCAATACCAACTTCCTCACCGCTTCTCTAGTAACTCCATCAGATGGGTATCCCGAACCGATTGTGAATCCCACTTCTTGCTCGATTCTTGAGATGGAATCATCTCTACTCACTTTTGCTAGGATACTGGCACCCCCAGCAACCGGATCTATCGAATCCATAGAGTGTCGAGAATCAATCTCCCAATTCGACCAGTCTTGACCAAGTCTAGCGGCAATTCTTCTTGAGAATCTTGATTCATCGGTATCACATGAGTCGACCATGATTATGCCCTCTTGAGTACTCTCAGAAGCCGACTCTATTGCTTCGGCAAACAACTCTACTTCCAGTCTGTTAAGGTCGGAATGTAGGCTGTTTGAATCAATCCTAGAGGGCTCGCATATCGCAATCCCAATCCCCCAATCTCTAGATTCGGCCTCTTCACGAATTCTAGATGCAATGTCCTCTCGTCTCTTTGGCGACAACTGCTTTGAGTCTCTCGCCCCAATCTGACGTAAAGTCTCATAATCAGATTGTGGGATGCACAGTGCACATACAACCAAAGGTCCAATCACAGGGCCTCTTCCCGCTTCGTCCACACCAATAACTAGACGAGTCACATCTCTAGGTCGTAGTCCGCCGGGCTATCATCATCTCTGCGTTTCTTTGGAACAACCCTTCGAATCTCCGCCTCAGCGGGGTCTAGCATTACGTTACTTGGGTGAGGTAATTCTCCCTCATTCATCTGGTCTGCCATCTCCATTGCAGAATCCAGTGCATCATCAGTCTGGAACTTATCGAGAATTTCACTGGCTTGTTCTACTACCTCTTCGCTCGGCCCCTGTCTAGGCTTCTCTGCAAGTCCTCCCGACTTCTCGAGGAATTCCGCCGCAAAAACTCTTGACGAAACCTCGGGACTTTCGATCAAGTCTGGCGCCCGCCCTCCTCCTTCATTGAATTTAGACATCCATTCTTCAACACTCTCAACCGGGCCCCCGTCGACATCTTTGCCTTCTTGCATAGAATCATTTCTTCTCCTAAGAGCGATTGCAACCCCTATTGAACCTACAATAATTACTAGGGTAACGAGGATTACTTCATGCCATACTTCTAGCCAATCAATTACTTCCTGTGTGAATGACGGTTTGCAACAAATCGCAGGTAATATCTCGGGCCCTTCCAATAGGACTGAGTCAGATCCGGTGAAAATTATGGAAGGATCTCTAATTGATCTGACTTCTACCGTTAGAATCAACTCGGAATCAACTGGAGATTTTGTGGGTACAATTATCCAAGCTACGAATTCTACCGATTCTCCACGAGGTATATCCATCAATTCAAAGGAACGAGAATTTCCTGTAAGTGAGTCCGCCGAAGCACCCGAAGGTACAATCAATCCGAATTCAGTGACTAGATTAGAATTGATGCTAACCACCAATCCATCTGCTCCATTTCCTAGATTAGTCAAGACCCAT
Organism: Methanobacteriota archaeon; assembly: GCA_002727275.1. Classification (GTDB taxonomy): domain Archaea; phylum Thermoplasmatota; class Poseidoniia; order Poseidoniales; family Thalassarchaeaceae; genus Thalassarchaeum. Next base: position 9,366 of record PBWO01000004.1, on the reverse strand, counting down.
GTCGATGACAAGTTATTGTCTTCTGAAAGCACCGAAGAGGAACTCTCTACGCCCCATTCGTAATATTCTCCCACTCTCACACTGAATGTCAAATTAGCAGGGGACCAATCGTCCAGCCACAGGGAGATTGAGAATTCGGCCAACAAGTCTGCTTGAGTGCCATTACGTACTTTACAGGTCAAATCTATTCCGCTCATCGACTGACCCGGACCCAGACTCAGTTGTTCACTTTCCAAATCTACTTCAAGCCAATCTGGAATCTCTCCAATGTCTAGATAAAATACAGAAACGACATCACCGGTATTTTCCACTTCAATGGCCGCGGAACACGATTCTCCGGGGGAAGTATCCGTGCCGCAAGAGTTGTCAGAAATCATCATCTGGCCACCGGAGCGCGGCACTATACTCACTCTCTGACTAACGATTGATGGCATATCATCATCAGCCGAATCCCAAGCAATAATGTCGAATTGAAGGCTTCCAGGATAGCGTTCAGGCGCTTGAATCTGAATCTGAGCCGCACCTTCGCTACCAGGTGAAAGTGAGTCCAATTCAGATTTGCTAAGCACTATTGCTGCCCAACCATCGTATGAGATTGAAAGTCCAGAATCTCCCATTCTTATGCCATTCTCATCGGTTGGTGCAATAGCGATAGATAGATCTCTAACTGAATTGCCCAAATTCATTATTTCGACAAATACTCCAATTACTTCGCCTGGAGAAATTGATGCATTACCTCCTCCCGAAGTAATTGTGGCTCCGTAATGGAATCCATATCTTAGAGAAAAGTTGTACCAATCTTGTGACCCGTCTGTAGTAATCAGATGCATGCTAAATTGATGCAATGAATTAGCCAAAGGAAATCCTTCTTCGACAGCCGGCGAAGTTACTGAGAATTGGACCCATTGAGGAGTGTCCGAAGGGGCCAAGAATTGGTGACCATCCGAGATCTGTTCAGGATAGCTCCAAGCCATCTGCCAGCCCTGGGGGCCATTGATTGAGACCAGAGCAGAGTCATCGACCTCGGCGTGATTGGTGAAATTGAAATTGAGGCCAATAGAAGAATCCGGAGAGATATCAAAAATCGAGCCCGATTCGGCCCCAAACCTCACTTCAGATCTTTCGACCTGCCATGGATAAGTGTAGTTTGGAGTCTCATTGAATACCGTTGCATCAGCAGCCTGTTGAAGTTCCAAAGTTCGTTCAGGTGAGATTTGACTAGGAGATTCCCTACCTACGGCGGCCTCTCCGGTTATCGTGGAATGCATTACACAGGCTGCAAGGTATGTGCCGTCAATCGAAGGATGCGAACCATCGCTCGTGTATAGTGATGAGAAAGACGTAGGGCCATCCGTTGCATTCAGGCCCGATTGTTGCACCGCGTCATGGATGTGCTTGAATGCCAAGCCTACCGGGGCGATGTACGTGGGCCTTTGCGAGTTTGTAATGTTCTCATTGTACATTTCATATCCGCGAGTTACATTTTCTTGCATGGTTGAGTAATCAGGATACAGCCAATCTCCTTCCATTCTACCCCAGGTCATGAAAAGAATAGTCTCCCCTCCTTGGGATTCGACTCTTTGATTGAGATAAATCAGTCCGGCCAGACTTTCCTGCCAATATTCCGTATCGATTGAAAGGCCCGGCACCTGAGATTGGTCCTGCAAAATAACATAGTCAAACCGTTGCTGTAAACTCGTATTCCAAGAGTGCCCAGGGGTGGCTGCCCTCTCGGCATGCTCGCTCAACTTCAATCCTCCACTAGTAAGGGAAGTGACCTGAGCGTCTTCGCCAGAATCAGTCAGAATCCCGTCCAATCTTACAGATAGAGAATTACTAGAGGTGTAAGAATTCCCCATCATTAGAATATCGAGAGAACTATCCTTCTGGTCGACACTTGCTACAAAAACGGGTGTATGGAGTGATGTAGATATTTGGGCAGGTAGAACCAACATCAAAGTGAGAGTTACAGCAATGATTCTACCACTCATGTTACTATCGGAATCTGAGAAAGATATCATTTCTGCCCCATTTCGTCCGGAATCTACGAAGTATTCATGATATGAGGCATTGTTGGCAGCACATGGCAGCAAGGTGGCCTTTCACAAAGAAATCGGCCGAGCCACCAAGAGTCATCAAGGCCGACAAGAGAAAGATAGTAGAATACGAACGCAAAAAAGATGATGGATCAAAACAGAAGATTTCTGACCGCAGCCATTTGGAGAACGACTCATTCAAGGAAGCAATGGATCTTCTTGGTGAGGACTCAAAAGAGTCATAGAATTGGGTCTGAGGCAAGACGATTCAATCTCTCTACATCGAATTCACCTGCATTCACTGGTGAACGCAAACCGAACTCCTCGAGGACCCCAGGAGAAATTTCACCAAAAGATCCAATTTCAGCCCCCTCAAACATTACTTTAGCACCCCTGCCAGAAATCCATGGTCCGCCCTCGGCAGGTTCTAGAGAAACCGCATCTATTCCAGTTCCTAGGTCACGAAGTAATGCTTGAGCAACTCCCTTAGCCGCTGAGAATCCACCGCCAACCTCTGCGCAAGCCCAAGCAACTCTAGGGCAATTAGCCGCATCTCTGACTACATCACTGAGTTCGTATACTCTCTGTGGCAATTCGTGATGCCTGTTTGAAGATAATAGGGTCAATAATGAGGGGAGGATACTCTGCCGGAGGATTGTGTGTTCGACAGAGATTGGATTCGAAATCTTTGCTACCTCGCCTGCAGGTTCCCACCCGACTCTTTGGAATTGATCTCTTTCATTGGACAAGGTTAGACCCTGAGTCTCTTGAATCCCTAAAGAGCGTAGGCTAGACCGTATGCGCCTATGCAGGTGTGAGGAGCTCAAAGGCACTGCATCGAGATGCACTTCTGAGAGCCGATCGGGTAGGTTTTGATAGCCGAATCCTATGGCAATATCTTCAACAATATCGATGGGATGCATAATGTCACTTCTCCATCGCGGCATCTCAACAATATGCTCCTTCTCTCCAATTACGCAATCGGCCCATTTTTCGGGATTGTTTGCTCCATCAGTTACGGTTCTGGACTCAATCAAAGAGCCCCCCATTCTGTGTAGTGCTCGTCCAATTTCTTCTGTACTCAGCTCCAATCCAAGAATCTTTGTTATCAATCTCTCAGGTATCCTGTGTCTCACCGAATCGCCTCTGGGAGTATGTTTTTCCTCTCCTGAATGACTAGTCACTTTCACACTCTCTACCTTGCCACCTCGTTCGTGCAGAGACAGGCACACTAGCATCAAACATGCCTCACAAGATCTCATATCCCATCCGGTGACATCGATTAGGAAATCTTTCGTCGAGTTAGAGACAGTAGTATGATCGCCGTTGATTATTGGAGGGAAGGATAGGATGTCATCATTGGCATCCAATATTACTGGATAAGCATCTATGTCCTCCATAAGGTGGGCATAATCTACTCCTTTGGGATGCTCCTCCAATATTTGCTTGATACTCATCTTTTCTTCCATCATTAGGGGGATGAATGAATATGTTTCTGGAACGGTTAGGACTCTAAATGGCCCCGTCACTGCAGCTAGATCATGCACTCCGATCGAGGACAGAGCTCGCTTTCTTCCTAGAGTCAGGTGAAGTTTTTCTTGGTGATCCATCAATGACTGGATGAATGCCTCAACGCCGGTTTCATCTCCGCCTGTATCTACTCCTCTTACGACCGCTGCTAGAACGACAGGTCTTACTTCTCTTAGCGTTGAATCTACGGTCATTTCTAGGCCACTCGGCTCAATTGGAATTGAGGCATTGAGAATTTTGCCTTCTGAGAATGTTCTGGCCGCCCTTGCAAGTGATTCATGACTAAGTAAATCGGGCCGATCAGGAAAAACTTCCACTTCGACCACTTCGTTATCATTACCTTCGACGGGACACCCCATTGCAGGTAGCCAATCAGACCAAGTGACTGGAGAGTGCTCTGATTCATTGAGAGACTGAATGTAACGAAGCAGTGAATGCTGCAGATCCAAAGTCGGCATGCTAATCTCAGTTCCCTAACCACATAGGCAATGGCCGATCGTAACCGATTAGTCTTAATCCGCTAATTGAGGCAGTGTCATAATCCAAAGCCCTCAAATTCCTTCGATTCAACTTCTCCAAGCCATCAACTCCAAGGCCAATCATCCAACCCCTAACGGTCGACTTCAACCATTGCAAATGCTCTTCAAGCCCACTTTCTGGAGGCGGAGAAACAAGAATGGAACACCCTGCTGCTATACAAATGAGGAGATCCTCTGCTCCAGGTGCCTCATCCATCTCGATTAGTAGATGGCGCCCCTGTCCTGTCAGATTCATCGCCCTAGCCGCGAGTCCAATTCTAGGTAGAGCAGCTGCCGCCCTACTCCCGCCCGGGGATGCTGAGTCGATGACAGCCCCATCCAAATCCAAATCTACAACCAATCTGAACAGATGATCTACTCTGTCAATTCCGTCACGAAGAAACACTAGACAATCTTCTCCAATCTTACTAGTTAGTGATACCAGTATAGCCTCAATCTCTGCATCATCCATTGGAGGTAGATTGTCCAGATCTAGGACTATCCCAGCACAATTACCTAGATTATTAGAGAACTTAACTAAATCTTCCTCGCCGATTAAGAGTAAGTCACACGCTCTAGGAGAATGCTTGACTAGGGCGGGTTGCTCCATCTCAGAATGACCCTGCCAAGATACAGCAGACTCTTCTTCAATCAGCCATGGAATTGAGAATAACAGACCTCCTTCTTCCGAACCCAAGGGTAACAGAAGAGTCAGAGGGTCAAGTGAAGTATGCAGGGGAAGCCTATCTGAGGAGGAGGGAATAAGTGATATGCTCTCAAAACCCTCTGCTACGGATGCTTCTGGAATCTCCACAGGGACAGAAGCGGTATCTTCCGAGGGAACCAAAACCAATGCGTCCTCTTCGATAGAGAGGCCCATTGGCTCTAGGTGGTTGGAAATCTCGGAGAGTTCTCCCGGCTCAATTCCTCGCATCGTTGCTCCTTCTCCAGGCGGAGGGCAACTACCGGCAATCACTATCTTTCCACCCGACATTGATAGCCCGGGATCAGTTCCTACTGATCCCAACACAACAATAGTTCCTCCGTACATTCCCGAACCAACTCCCTTACCCGTATGCCCGCGTACAATCAGAGTACCGCCGGACATGCCGGCTCCAGCATCGTCTCCCGCTGAACCTTGTACAATGACCACACCACCGGACATCCGATGAGCGGTACGTTCTGCAGTATCCTTCTCGACGACTATTCGACCGTCGCGCTGAAATGCCCCCAACATGGAGCCAGCAGAGCCCTGTAGTGTGAAAGTACCTCCATCATTCATGGCTCCAGCACATTGCCCTAGGTCACCAAGTAGAAGCACTCTGGCATCCTTTGGTAGATGTGTGGCGGCCCCGATTTCGCCGCTCTTTGGCTTCTCATCGCCCCCTCTACCCCAACCAATTCTGATAAGCAGATCTCGTTCAAGTGCCTCAACGAGCATTCCGTCCAAATCACGGGCGAGCTTGATACTCTTTGCGGTAACCTCGCGCATGCTTCTCATGGGGGACAACATACTACCCGTCTTGACTCTGACGGGCAAGAGGCTTGACTTCGACTGCTTAGACGCCGTATTCAGTTCCTCGGAGCGAAGGGTATGTTGATAGAGGTCATTCAATAGAGTCAGAACGCCCGAGGGGGGCGTTTGGGGCGCTGTTCGTGATTAGAGTAGCAATAAACGGATTTGGGACGATTGGAAAAAGAGTCGCTGATGCTGTTGATGCACAGGACGATATGGTTGTTGCAGGAGTGACCAAAACTGGCCCTAGTTTTGGCTGTGACCTAGCTGTTCGCAAAGGATTCCCCCTATTCTGTACTCATGACGATCCAGACCGTATTGCAGCCTTCGCAGAGGGGGGATATGAGTGCCAGGGAGGGCTATCGGATTTGTTAGCATCGGCCGACGTCGTGGTCGACTGTGCGCCCGGAAAAAGAGGGGCAGAAAACCTCTCTAAATACAAGGCGGCCGGAATAAAGCACATTTTCCAAGGCGGAGAGAAGCATGACCTTACAGGACTCTCGTACACTTCGTGCGCCAATCATGCCTCCAATCTGAATGCAGAAGGGACTAGAGTAGTATCATGCAATACTACAGGCCTTTCTCGCACTTTGGTCCCTCTATTCGAGAAGTGTGGCTCACTCAAAGTAGAGTGTACTATGATAAGAAGGGCTGCAGATCCGGGAGATTCAAGCAAGGGCCCGATCAATGCCATCAAGCCCGTTCTAAAGGTCCCGAGCCACCACGGCCCTGACTTGATGACTGTAAAGTCCGAAATTGAAATCAATTCACTCGCAGTTGCAGTTCCAACCACAATAATGCATGTTCATGCCATCACTGCTGATTTACCAAGTGGCCATGGCATGACTACTGAGTCGATTCTTGAGTTATGGAGAAAAACTCCCCGAGTACTCCTGATGAGCGGTTCAGGAGACCGATTGACTACCACAGCAGAAGTAATGGAGATGGCAAGAGATATCGGCAGAAAGTGGGGGGATTTGCATGAGGTATTTGTTTGGGAAGACGGCGTAAGTTTGAGAGACGATCGACTATACTATTTCCAAGCCATCCATCAAGAGAGTGATGTTATTCCTGAGAATATCGATTGTATTCGTGCCCTAATGGGTACCGAGTCAGACTGGATGGCTTCTGTTTCACGAACTGATGAAGCAATCTCCAGATACTATGGGATGTAATCCCATAGCGATGCATAGGCTATGCATCCAGCATCAACGGTCAAAAAGCCTACTTAGACTCGCAAGTCCATGAATGGGCCTCGCTGGGTGCTTGTTATCCTGCCTATTCTTTTGTTATCTTCTGGGGGGCCGGCGCTAACAGAATCACTCAACACAGCCCCTCAATCACTCGATTCTGGTGATTTTTCTACCTCAGAATCAGAGTGGTTTAGAGCAGATCCATTAGTTTCAGTATACGAACTTAGGTCGGCAACAGGTTTGCTACATTCTCCTTTTGGCTCATTTGACCCCATTATCGATCCTATTCCGTTGGGTCCAGAGAATCTGTATGATCAATTTGCATTGGAACGAACTGGGATGCTAATTGTACAATCCTCAAGCCCTGATTTGACTGGTATGTTGGCATTGCTGGAAGAGTCCGATTTGGAAGTTATTGACAATTTTCCAGATGATTCTGTAGTGGTTCGATTGAGTGCTGAAGGGCAATCAACAGTCATTCAGCGATTAATTTCCGATGTCTCCATAAGATGGGCAGGAGAATTACCAATTTCTTGGAGAGTTTCTCCTTACCTATTCTCAATTGCCGGTGTCGACGGGCATTTTCTCGATTTGGACATCACTCCTGCCCCGGACTTAGAAAAGGCCGACATCCTCGCACTTTCAAAAGACATGGAAATGATTTCTGAGAATTCCATCCCACGCCAAATCTGCGATTCACATATCTGTCAACCCAAGGGTGTCAATGCTGCTTGGATTCCAATTATTGCCATGGATGGTAGAATTCTGAGAATAGATCCGTCTGCAGAATACGTGATTCACAATACCAATGCTAGCTCAATTGGGGAGTTGCAGAGTACCAGACTATCTTCCGGTCTAACATTGAATGGCTCAGGGGAGGTACTAGCGATTTCAGATACAGGTTTGGACGATGATCATGGTGACTTCGAAAATCGAATCCGTGCGATTTACGATCAGTACGGCCCGGATAATTCTCACGCCGATACTAACAGTGGCCACGGAACTCATGTGGCAGCAACTCTGGTGGGAGATGGTGCCGGAGACTCATTTGCCGAGGGAATGGTCCCTGGTGCTACCTTCCACTTCTATCAACTTGAAGCCGACTCTTCCGGAATGCTTGCTCGCTGGGGTTCGCTGTATGAGATGTTCAGCCACTCATGGAACAACAACGCCAGAATCCAGACCAATAGTTGGGGCAATCAGAACTTAGCCGGAGATTACAGTTCCGACTCTAGGTCGGCGGACTCTTTCTTGGTTGATTATCCACGATTCCTAGTACTGTTTTCAGCCGGGGATCTAGCATCTGGAGGAATCACCCCGCCTGGTACTGCAAAGAATGTCCTGACTGTAGGTGCGTCTACTACCGGGGCATACGGAAGTGCTCCAGAGGGTAATGTAGCCAGCTCCTCCTCTAGAGGCACTACTAGTGATGGACGAATCAAACCCGACTTGGTCGCACCGGGAATCTTGATTTGTTCTGCTAGAGCAGAAGAAGCAATCTTGGCCAACGGCGGAGACTGCTCTACCGCTACTCATAGCGATGGCCAGACGTCACTATACATGACACTCAACGGCTCTTCAATGGCTACTCCAGTCGTTGCCGGAGCAGCCACTATGGTCAGGCAATACCTTCGTGAAGTCGAATCAATCAGCGAACCTAGATCAGACTTGATTCGCGCCTTACTGATTAACGGTGCTAAGGACCTAGGTGCTAGTGATATCCCTAACTCTGCAGAAGGCTGGGGTCAGTTGGACTTAGAAAATAGTCTACTTCCATCAAACTCGGGCCAAGACCTCAATGTAATTTACGACTATTCCAGAGATTTGTTACCAAGTCATTCTTTTGTTTATACATTTGAGGTCAACGGAAACTATGGTCTAGATGCAACCATAGCATGGAACGACCCCGAGGGATCCGCGGTAGCGAACCAAAGTGCCTCAAGGCTCGTTAACGATCTAGATTTGAAGGCAATATCTCCAACTGGGGAAGTATACCTCGGGAATCACTTCGCTTCTGGATTCAGCACTTCTGGGGGCACAGAGGACCGGTTGAATAACATCGAGAGAATTCGCATACCTGCTGGAGCTCAGTCGGGAACATGGTCAATCATTGTAGGGCATGCCGGTGGCTCATTACAGAATTTTGCAATGGTTTTCTCCGGACTAGGGAATGAAGTTACCCACTCCGATCTGTCTGTTTTCGATGGCTCACTGTCAACCTCTATTGACAACCCCCTTCAAGGAGATACTATCCTAATTGAAGCAGCTTGGAAGAACCAAGCAGCAGCATCTACTGGGGCCTATTCTATCGAGGTCGAAGACCTAACCGCAGGAACGATAATCCACACTTCAACCAGGGCTTCTCTTGCTGGAGGGATGTTAGATTCTGTCTCCTTCCCTCATACCTTCTCTAGCACAGGAACCCATCAATTAGAGCTCAGACTGGACTCAACCTCTGTAGTTCAGGAGTTGAACGATGAATCTTCTGGAATCGATAATAATCGCCTTCAAATTGAAGTAAATGTCTCTCAAATAGGAGTTAGAATAACCCCATTGCTGGAGAACGGAAACCT
>PBWO01000030.1 GCA_002727275.1 Methanobacteriota archaeon | reverse complement strand
CACGGGTCCTGCAACCTTGATCATCAATGAATCGAATACCTCGAGATTCGGCTTGCTGCCTACCAGGGTCGTTCGTGGGCCCAACCACTACTATCTCTAGGGGCCCGAAGTAATCCTGAGACTGGAGGCCATCTAGGACAATCCCCAATTCGTCAGCATTTCCCACACTCGGGATAATGACGCATACCGAACGACTCATGGCCCGCGGCCCTAGTAACCCCTCAAGAGTTCATAGGTCAGTCGTTAGTGACTCTTGGCGCTAGGAAGTAAGTCCAACTTGCACCACCATCATTGCTATTCCAGTCTAGTCTCAGAGGATACTTGTCTTGGAATCTGACTTGAACGTCACTAGCCAGTCCAGATGCAAGCTTTCGAGTTAGGGGATCGAGGAATTGCAGACTGTAGGTACCTTGTGTCGGTGAAGGACAGGTCAACTCACTGAGCTCACCAGATTCGAAACTGACATTCACCCCCTCTCCTGCTTCTACGGTAACACTGACCCGCAACTCCTTACTGTCGATGCTCAAATCAACTAATTCTCCAACGAACTTAGCAGCGCGAAGCGACCGACTCAACTTCTCTGAATCGATGGTAGCACTGCAGTCAAAATCGAGAACTGGCATCTTGGGGTCAGTCATCGAATTGGTGTCCAAGCCTCTCAGAATTCTGTGTACTTGGCCGACTCTGACGTTGACAGCGCCTACAGCATCATCATAGTCAATCTCGACTAAATCGGAGGGGCCTGCAAGGGTCAATAGGTCGCGTAACTTGCCTAATTCTAGTCCAATCTCAACCGGCTCGCACTCATAGGTCTCAAAGCAAGCATCAGAGATTGTAGCCGAAAGAAGTGCGACGTGCGAACCATCTACCACATTGACGGTAAGTCCCTTCTCACCCCAGCTCATCTTAGCCTCTTCAGTGAGGACGGAGAGGAGATCCACAATCTCCCTCATTAGTTGTGTGTTTGCTGTAACTCTGAGCATCAAATCACCTCGGTTGTGTTGTTTTCTAATATCGGAGGTCTTTCATCCTTCGCGGCTGGCCTTTGAGCGCCTATTGGTACTCCCTGAACTTCTTTCCACAGTTTTTGCAGGTACAAATTTTTGTCTCAGGCTCATCCGAGCTCCTGGTTTGCATTAGTACTACGAAAATCTCGTTCTTGTCGCACTCGGGACAGCGGATATCCCCAACCCTGAGCACTCCCTTGCCCTCTTCTTCTTCCACAACCTCAGTTAGATGCTTCAGCGACTTCTCCGAGCCCGACGCAGTAGCATTGGCAAGATCAATGGTCTCACCAGTCATCGGATCTGTGAATGTGCCACCAGTTCCATCATCACCACTCAAAGGTCCCTCGTACCCGCACTTGTAGTTCGGGCACTTGATGTTACCAGATGCATCTGGGTAAGATAAGGCACCACAATTTGGACAGAACATCTCACTCAAACCCTAGCCGGGACTCTACCAACCGAACAGGGACAAACCAACCGTCTATTCAACTATTCTGTGCATTGCCTTCTCCAGAGCATCACAGAAGAGATAACAACCGCACCGTTCAAGCCCCACAGCGCCGCCCAGCATCTGTGAGGATACATTTCGATTGGAGGATGGCCCGGGTGGTCGACGTCGATGCCAATATCGTCGATGAGATTACATGGTCATCCAAGCGTTCTATTAGGGCACTAACGAATCGCCTCGGGGAACTCCAGTCTGGAGCACTGAGTCCCGAAGCTAAGACTCTCGCAGAAAGATTCCCGAATGCACAGCCAGATAGCATGGCTGCACTATCCGACCCGCATTGGCCAGAATTAGAAGATGACGAGCATGCGATGATGTCAGAAGCCTCAGCGAGATTGGCGAAGAGAGGCGTCGCAAATTCAGCTGCCGACCCGGACCGCAGACTGGACATGCTCTCAGGAGCAACCAGCGAACTTCGAGCAGCATGGGGCACTAGTGAGTCTAGATGTGTTGAGTGGGCAGGCTTGTTTCTNCCCGATGCCGANTTGGATNCGCAGAGAGAGCAGATACCAACAGCNATCGCTGAGGCGGAATCGATNGACGAGGCCGCNACATCTCTAGGTCTGCAGNNCCCTGAACATTCNCCGGANGAGNAGGAGTGGNATGCCTTGTGNGCCCATGCNAAAGGTGTGNTAGAGTTGGCCGGCAGATTGGATTTAGCCGAACAGGCCACTCGTTCACTCGCACAGCAGTATGTNCCAACTCTCAGCCTACTTGTTGGACCTCTTGGCGCNGCCAAGATGGTGACTCTGGCNGGCGGNCGAGAGAGATTAGCGCGCATGCCTAGTGGCAGTTTGCANGTCTTAGGAGCAAGTGGNGCNATGGCGGCCCACAGGAGAGGCGCNCCTCCTCCAAAGCACTCTCCGATGCTGTTCTCTTTACCACAAGTCTCGAGAGCCCCCAGATGGGTACGTGGNAAGATTGCCCGTTANCTTGCAGGAAAGTGCTCGATTGCNGTCAGAGTAGACCACTTCGATGGCGAACCCTGGGGGGACGAACAAATCGACGAGATTAACCAAGAGTGTCAAAATATCAAGGATAGGTTCCCAAAGCCGCCTAAGAGGAGATAGTAATGCCTCGCAAGCCAGTGAAACTCGCTTGGGGAGTCCGTCGAGAAGGNCGAGCACTGTGGACTAGAAACGCAGTCAGGGGAGTCTCAGTCAGGGGTGAGCGTAGGAAGACCGACTCAAGAGTAGAATGGAGGGCATGGACAGCCTCGAAATCGAAAGTCGCTGCTGCACTGTTGAGGACTTCTAACAACCCCTCTGAACTGCTTCCAGAGACGGGCTCCACATGTCTGTACCTAGGTGCTTCTTACGGCACAACAGTAAGCCACATTCACGACCATGTCTGCGGCTCAGGAAACCACCACGGCGGCCAAGTCGTAGCTGTGGAGATTTCTCCTCGAGCTATGCGGGAGCTATCAAATCTGGCTGCCAGTAGACCCGGGCTTGTTACGGTTCTAGGGGATGCTAGAGTGCCCACCCAAGTAACTCCTTTCATACGAGGAAAGGCTGACTGGATTCATCAAGATCTAAGCATAGCAGATCAGGCTCAGACTTTCGTAAAAATGTCCCATTCATTCCTTAGACCAGGTGGCACTGGACTGCTGTCATTGAAGGCGGCTAGTGAGAGGTCATCTCAAGGGGATGACAATAGNAGATTCGCTAAGGCTGAACGAATACTTGAGCAATCCAATCTTGAATTACTTGAGAGAATTGACCTGNCCGGATTAGAGGAACANCATGTAATGTTTCANGTNAGAGGATGAGNGCCTAACCNAACTCTGAACCTATTCCTCCAAGCAGCACTCCGCCACCAACGATTAACANTCCGTATNCTACCANAGACAAATAGTTCAGAACCAATCCAATAATCGCCTCATTGCGCCTGAGTCCATTCAGATTTTTCGCGTCNCTGAGTCCCAAATGTCCCAATATTATTCCGACTACCATTGTTATTGGAGCAATACATCCAGTGAAACAGAGGAATGGGGCTGAGATATGGCAAAACCAAGTTACAATACCCAATGCTAGGCTGAATGTGGCATTGTCGTTACTCTGAGTGACAATGGCCATAGGGGCTACATATGCACTCGCCCCGACAGTTGAACTCGCATAGGGGTTGAACTCTTCCTTCTCATTTCCGGATGATGGATCTCCGTCAAATACATCGTCTCCAGAAACCGTACTCTCGCCCTTGTCATACGGTTCCATGAACTTACAGAATCACTCTCAGATTTAACATGTACCAAGGGTCAGAATCATGGAGTCGTGCATTCTCAGGAGGCCATGCCAGAACTCCCCGAGGTCGAGACGGTCAGGCGCGGATTGGAGAGGCATCTCCTCGGTCGAACCATCGAACAAGTAGAACTCAGAAGGACCAATCTCCGGTTCCCATTCCCGTCGGGGTTTTCAAGAATCCTCAGCGGCAGAACAGTGGATAGTGTTGACAGACGAGCGAAGTACCTGCTTACTAGACTCAGCGGGGGTATGACATGGATGTGTCACCTAGGAATGACCGGCAGGTGGACATTGCTTGATGCAAACAGCACCGAGGCTGACGACGGGCCACATGATTGGGTAGTCTTACATCTCGATGACGGTGGCAAAGCAGTGTTCACTGATCACCGAAGATTCGGTTTCATGGACGCTTTCGAAACCGCCGAGCAAAATCAGAACAAATTCCTCGTTAAACTCGGCCCCGAACCAACTCCTAATCACCTGACTCCAATGGATTTGGCAGAGGGGCTTAGAGGTCGTAGAACCTCAATGAAGGCGGCTCTACTTGACCAATCAACTGTAGCAGGGCTAGGCAATATCTATGTCTGCGAGATTCTATTTCGCTCTGGGATTTCACCAAGAAGAAGCGCATCATCAGTTGCCGGTAAATCAGGAGTAACAAGGCGAGTCGAGAGAGTCACGGCTGCCACTCACGATGTTATCACCGAGGCGATTGATGCTGGAGGCTCGACCATCAGTGATTTCGTCAACGTGGAAGGGGACTTGGGTTATTTCAGCCACTCTTTCCAAGTCTATGGAAGAGAGGGAGAAGCCTGCGTTTCAGATGGCTGTGGTGCCATCATTAAACGAATAGCCCAGTCGGGTCGGTCGACCTTCTACTGTCCGAAGTGTCAGCGTTGACTATCTTCTATCTTCTTGAAATTCCCAGTCGAAGTCGTGTTGCATGTACAGTGTCTGCTCACTGTGCATCTGAGTTTCCTCAGCGCACTGCCGCTTGCGCCGCAAGTCTTCCTTGAGCAGTTGGTAGAACAGCTCTGCTAGTTCCAACAGTCTATGTATGAACTGAGCAAAAGCTCTGAACTTATCTCCGTCGTTATTTTCCTTGATTATCGTCACCTCTCACCGGCGGTCAACGCTGGTGATCGATGCCTCTCACGTCACTTGACACAACTCCGGGTATCGCTCCGCGCCAGTGGAGAGCCATAAATACTGTCTCGAATTAATCTAAACTTGCAACATAAACAACTGATATTTTCCTATCGAATTCATTTAGAACAGCTATGGAACAACCCGGATATTTTTCTGAGATAGATTATAACCGAGTTATTGCCCACTCAAGGTCCCTGCGAGGGGGCGTATAGAGACACCATCTAGAGACTTGAACGCATAACACAAGAAGCACCTATAATCGCTGGAATATTCACAAAAAAGAGATGAA
>PBWO01000029.1 GCA_002727275.1 Methanobacteriota archaeon | reverse complement strand
CCAGTCAGTCTGCCCTCGTCGTCCATGTCCATGTCAAGGGCAGCAGGTCTTGTAGGTAGCCCGGGCATAGTCATCATTGAACCGCAAACAGCGACAACAAAGCCAGCACCGGCGTTGACTCTAATCTCTCTGATTGGGAGAGTGAATCCCGAAGGGGCTCCGAGCACTTTGGGTTCGTGACTGAATGAATACTGGTTCTTCGCCATACAAACGGGCAGATTACCCAGACCCCATTGCTTGAGAGAATCCAGCGACTTCTGTGCTACGTCACTGAAATCGACGGTATCGGCCCCATACATGTTGGTTGCTACCCTAAGAATCGTCTCCTCGATTGACATGCCTTCCTCTACAATCGGTGTGTACGGCCTTCCAGCAGCGTCGTGATCGGCACAGGCTTGCACCACTGCGTCTGCTAACTCGGATGCCCCCTCCCCGCCCTTGGCGAATCCTTCGTTCAGAACTATCTGACGTGCGCCTGCTTCAATCGCCTCTTGGCGTATGGCATCCAACTCAGCATCTGTGTCGTGTTTGAATCGATTGATAGAGACGATGACTGGGATTCCAGTCTCTGATAGGTTGCGTACATGACGGCGAAGGTTTGAGGCCGCTCCGGCTCTTACAGCCTCGACATTTTCTGTTTCAAGTTCCTCAGTTGTTGGTCTACGTCCACCGCCTGATTCGAAACCATCACCATGCATCTTCATAGCGCGCACAGTTGCATTAAGGACGAGGCAGTCGGGAACTCTATTGGCCGCTGGTGCCTTGATATGAAGTGCCTTCTCAGCACCCATCTCAGCACCGAAACCTGCCTCGGTGACGACATATTCGGCGCAAGAAAGTGCGATCTCATCAGCGATGATGGATGAGTTGCCATGGGCGATGTTTGCAAACGGGCCGCAGTGGATGAAGGCAGGGTTGCCCTCGAGTGTCTGCACTAGATTTGGCATCAAAGCATCACGTAGGAGCAAAGCCATCGCTCCTGCCGCCCCCAACTGCTCTGCTGTTACTGGCTCACCTGAGTTCGACTTAGCGATGATAATTCGGCCCACGCGCTCGCGCAGGTCCGCATAGTCCTTCGAAAGCGCTAGAATCGCCATCACTTCGCTAGCAGCGGTGATATCGAACCTCTCCGAGCGGACAACTCCGTTGAATTTGCCACCTAAACCAACTGTGACCTGCCTGAGGCTGCGGTCGTTCATATCGATGGTTCGCGGCCAGTAGATNCGATTGATGTCNATNTCCAGNTCATTNCCACGGTGGAGGTGNTTGTCNATNATTGCNGANCANAGGTTGTGTGCGGNTGTGACAGCNTGNAGNTCACCGGTGAAGTGCAGGTTNATNTGNTCCATTGGCAGNACCTGAGAGTANCCTCCACCNGCCGCNCCNCCCTTGATNCCAAANACNGGNCCCATCGAAGGNTCNCGGATNACGCANCATGCGTTGTGNCCGCGNGCGTTNAGNCCTTGATTGAGGCCGATTGTGGTGACTGTNTTGCCCTCNCCAAANGCGGTTGGACTNATGCTNGTAACCANAACTAGNNATCCNGANTNTGGAGTTTCTCTTCGANTTGATNGCNTCCCANTTNACCTTGGCNATGTGTGGNCCNTGNAGAACAAGGTCACTGCGAGCCAGNCCCAATTGTTCAGCCACCTCCTCAATGGGTCGCATCGTGGCCTTNCGGGCNATNTCNAGGTCGCTGTCCATCAAGCGCGCCGACGACNCGCCNGCCTTGAAACCTTCATTGCATAGANTACAGNGGCNAGNATNGGAGNNCTATGCCTNNNTACTGGGGAATNGCCGGNNATCCGATNTCNCATTCNCTNACTCCGCGNTTGTTTTCNCTNGTNGGNGAANACCTNGGGATGNNTGNTNNAACNCCTGTCTATCTTGAAGCGCGAGGAATTGATGAGTTTGCATCACTGGTCGAAGATTTGGAAGGTGAGGTCTGGACCTCTTGCACGGCCCCGCTCAAGCACTCNCCCCAGGAGAGGCTTGGTGTAAACGGGCCTGATGGAGTCAATGCAATCAATCAGCTGAGACGTAAGGACGGAGTTTGGTCTGGAACCAGTACCGACGGAGTTGGCTTCGTAGCCGCTTGCAGGCATATCGGAATCGAGCCCGAGGGGTGCGTGCTGAGGATTCGAGGAGGAGGATCTGCCGCCCGGGCTATTGCTGCTGCTTGGTCAAATGAAGGGGGCCGGATAATTGCCGAAGAGGGCAGGCGCCCGTTGGTCAGTGGGCCATGGGACTCTGCGATTATCGATGATGGAGATGCGGTGATTGGAATAGATCTAGATGNGGCTCCGGCAGGAGGCGATAGTACGCTTTTGGATGCAGAGATTCAGGTTTCCATCTCCTACGGAGATGGGGCCAAGTCAGATGAATTCGCAGTCATAATGGTAGCAGCTCAGCATCTAGAAGCCTGGAGGTTGCTTTTCGCACCAGAAAGAGCGGANGAGTTNCCCTCGCTGTCACTCCTCCTCCAGAAACTCTCTACTGCCTAGCAGAATCATTGCGGCTAATGGAGCAGTGAGTAGCCACCAAGTGAGAATTCCTCCCGGGCCAATCGTCATCTTTCCATCGAATCCTATCAGTGACTCATAACCTGGCTCATCTTCTGATGGTGCGGAGTTGATNACCTGCTGCCTATCATCCTCTGAAAGTAGCCCTAAATCGAATCCCAGTGACTGGTAATAGAACGAAATTCCGTCAAATGATATGNCCATACTGCTGTCGGCCTCAAAGTGAGCAAACTGGTCTACTTCCACTGTTTCCTGAGTGTTTGTATCAAACCCTCCTGTAGACGATTCTTCTCCATCGTCCGAGATTCCGAAATCTGCTGCCGCGGATAGTGGGACCACGGCAAGAATTACCATTGAGCCTATCAGCCAAATCGCGGCAACAGCTGCGGTGACTAATCGACTAGGGCGACGGGTGGATAAGCAAAGGGATGCAAACAGCGCAACTAAGACAAGACCAACTCCAATTCTAGCTTGGCCTAAGCATGAGCCTGAGCATGGATCACTTCCTTCTGAATTAGCCTGAGAAGTGGGCTCTGAATCGGTTGGCTCCTGATCCGTAGGCTCGGGAGATACGTCCTCCCGCTGTAGCCAATAGAGAAGGAGCGGTGTTGAGTTTTCAATCGACAACTCAAATGTTTCTTGGCTGTTGTCAATAATGTACTCAGTCCGGATTGTTGGCTCCCTTTCTAGGCCTTCAGAATATGTCCCAGTAGCCGTAATCTCAAACCAAGTACTGTACCAAGCAGCAACCAAGAAAAGCCCGACTAAGGCAATAACTACTGGCCTGTTAGAACTCATACTACCTGAGCCGTTTCTAGTCTTCTCTTCTAGGCATGAGCAATGCTGCCGCGCCAAGCATAGACACTACCGCAAGAACGGAGGGGCCAGGTATTGCATCTGTGCCCTCTTCTTCTCCAGGAGGTGATTGTCGATTCGGCACAAGAGGTTCGGAGTCTTCCCAATCGAAAATTCCGTCTCCATCATCATCCTGATCGAAGTAATCGATTACTCCATCCTCATCTGTGTCAGTCTGATCAAGGTCTGGCAGGAAATCCTCTCCGAGCATGTCGTACAGTTCCTCAACATCATGCCTTGATTCAGGGGCTAGGTCCTTTAGTTCACTAAGACCAAGGGCGTCTAACTTCGCATTCCTAGCATCATTTCCTGTTAGGTAAACTACGCTCAATTCGTAGGAGTGATCCTTTACTCCAAGAATATCAGGGCCTAGGAGGACTTCGTAATCATCTCCTTCATCGGTAGCCATCAGAGCCATTCCTAGAACTCTAGAATTACTAGTGTCCCAGAACATGATAGGNCACAAATCATCTAGAGTTGCTATTGGGTCACTAGGGTCGTTGTCTTCCATCAGTTGCTCTAGTTTTTCTCCGAATGCTTCCATGGTCTTGCGCAAATTGGAATTGTTCAGGGCCTCATACATATCGATGTATTTCTGGAAGACATCTTCGCTTGTTCCATCCTCATCAGAGCCGTCTTCACAATCCTCTTCGCCATCATTGACCCATGATGCGGGAATTACTTGTCCGTTATCGCAAGTGTAAGTCCCATCTCCTCCGGTCTCGTTCTCGTCGGAGCCATCTTCACAGTCAATCTCACCATCGTTTTCCCACTCAGCTGGAATCTCTTCACCATTGTCGCAGATGAAGGATTCTTCTTCGGGCGCTATTTCTTCCAGCCATGCACCAACTTGCTCCTCGATTGCTGTGAATAGTTCATTCACACCACTGTCGAACGCCATAAGCATCGATATTCCCATCATCGATGCCATTCCCATTGAAATCGGTGGAGCCAAGCCGCACTGAGCAGCAATAGTATCGTTTGTTGATGGGTCGATGACCAAATTCTCTACTCCTTCTACTGGATCACATTCGTGCCCCCACATTGCGCCAGAGAAGACGGTCATGTTCTCTGAGAAAGTGCCCTGACCAGGGATGCTGTCTGAGAGTTGAACATTGAATGCATCGAGGTCAATTCCGAAATCCTCTGATGGAACTCCATCTATCGACAAAAATGCCGAATAGCCCGTGAGAGTAGAGAACTCTCCTTCGATTAATCCGACGCCTTCGCCGTCGTATTCGGCACCTACAGCGCCTTCTTCGTTCTCATCTGAACCGTTATTCTCCTCTGCTGGTGGTGCGCTTAGGTGGTGCAGATAGTCTAGGGGTTCGCTGGCTAACCACTCAGATTCGATTGATGGGATTTCGAAAGAAACTGAGAATCCCATTCCAAGCTCAGGTGCCAATACCTCGTCGGCGGCGATAATCTGGAGATTGAATTGCAACTCGTTCTCTAATGCGAACTCCCCACTCATCTCTAAGTGGCCGCCNTAAACCATCAAGTCATCATCGACATATTCGGTGTAAACAGCGTCGATTACGAAGATTTCCTCAGTTGAACCGCTCATCCAGAAGTCAATGCTCTCGTCCTCATCAGTCCATGCTGTTGTGAAGCCTATGTTTCCGAGTCTTCCATGGCGGACAGTCAGTTCTGTCACCCTCTCGTTGAGTTCACGGGTGGCACCATTGGGATCGGTAATTTCGACTGCTAAATCCCCATCATAGGTCTCGATGAAGAACTGTGTCATACCACTAATCACTTGGTCGCTCTCGATTAAGAATCCAGCGAAATCAGCAGCTTCCTCGAGATCTTCGTTTACTGCGTTAGTGTCTATTCCAGATAGTTCCTCTATATCTCCCTCTAAGTTGGCCCAATCGTATGAAGTTCCCCAGATTACTGAGTCAGAAGGACCCACAGCAGCGGCTGTTGGGGCCAATGAAGTCAATATCAGCAGACAGATGGTGGTAGACAGTATTCGATTACTCATGTACCGGGCGGAAAGAGAGTTGGTATCAGTGTTTTCCAAGCATTCCTCAGAGAGGAATGTTCCCGTGTTTCTTCGGAGGGACCCACTCTCGCTTGGTCTTGAGGGGGCGTAGTGCCTGTACCAGTTTGGCACGCGTCTCAGACGGTTCGATTACATCATCAAGCCAACCGTTCCTAGCTGCAACGTAAGGATCGCCAAATTTTCTCTGGTATTCATCGGACAATTCTCTGTGAGTTGATTCCGGATCATCAGCCTCTGACAATTCCTTTCGGTGGATGATGCTGACAGCGCCATCCGCTCCCATTACAGCCAACTCACCGCTAGGCCATGCCACATTGTAGTCCGAACCTAGATGCTTGCAACTCATCGCCAAATATGCACCTCCATACGCCTTGCGAGTGACTACAGCCAGCTTCGGAACAGTTGCCTCAGCGTATGCATACAGCAACTTAGCACCGTGACGGATGATACCTCCCCACTCCTGCACCGTTCCTGGAAGGAAGCCCGGTACGTCAACGAAAGTAACGACTGGTACATTGAACGAGTCGCAGGTGCGGATGAAGCGTGCTGCCTTGACTGAAGCGTCGATGTCTAGACATCCAGCGAGAACGGTGGGCTGATTGGCTACTATTCCGACTGAATGACCATCGAGACGGGCGAATCCGATGAGGATGTTCTCTGCATAGTCGCGAAACAGTTCTACAAAGCGACTCTCGTCTACAACTTCCTCAATCACCTTGCGCATGTCATAGGGGCGATTTGAGTCGTCTGGGACAATGAGGTCCAATGCCTCGCATGTCCTGTCCCATGAGTCGCCTCCTGCCAATCTGTCAGGCTCGGCCAGAGTATGATCTGGAAGGAAAGATAGGATCTCAGCTGCGATATCTATCGCATCTGACTCATCATCGGCTACTAGACAAGCGATTCCACTGCGACTGGCGTGCTGCTCGGCTCCACCGAGACTCGCCTCGTCTATCTCACCAGAGACAATCTCAGGAATCATGTATGGACTACGCATGAACATCTGCCCATGCTCGGCGCCGAGAATTACGAAGTCTGAGAGTCCAGCGGCCAATGCACTGACGCCTGAAACAGTCCCCAATATTACTGAGACAATCGGGATGCGTCCCGAACAAGCCACCATCACATCGAGCAGGTTCCCGGTTGCACCCAGAGAGGTGACTCCTTCCTCGACGCGTTGTCCGTCTCCATCCCAGATGCAAATCAGCGGCAACTGGGACTTCTCGGCGAACTCAGCGACCTTGCAGATCTTCTTGGCGTGCATCTCACCTATTGTCCCAGAGAATACAGAATAATCCTGAGCAAAGCAAACCACTCTCCTACCATCCAGCATTCCGTGTCCGGCCACAACTCCATCTCCCAAAGGACGGTGTAGGTGCATATTGTGTTCAGTTCCTCTGTGCTGTACGAAGGCGTCAACCTCGACAAATGAATTTGCATCCAACAAATCGTCGATGCGTTCGCGGGCCGAGCGTCTTCCATCCTGCCTCATGTCTCGCAGACTGGCACGGTCACCGGGGCTGAGAGTGGCCTCTCGCATGGCATCGAGTTCGTCACCCGGCAAGCCCGCCATGGACAATCCAAACGCAAGTCGGTTCATCAGCAAGACGCCTACTCGACGAAGCCTTTCCAGTTCCTCATGTACTCAATGAACGGCTTACTGAGACCCTGTTCGGCAAGGTGTTTGGGCGTGAATGGAGGTCTAGCGGGACTATAGTCGGGGTTGCTTGCATGAGTTGCCCAGTCTGCATGTCCAATGCCTGCCCTTGCTACTCCGATAAGGTCAGCACCTTGGTCCATCACGGCTTGCGCCTCAGAGCTATCCCAGATTGCTCCGGTCGAGATGATTGGGATTCTGCCTGAGAGTGGTTCGGCGAACCATTCAGTGATCATGCGCGAGTCGTCAGGGAAGTCCGACGGTGGAATGAAGCAGTCCCAGCAGGAGATGTGCAAGAAGTCGATTCCAGATTCGACTAACATCTCAGAAAGCACTAGGCTGTCCTCAATCTTGACTCCTATCTTCCGATACTCGGGAGAGATTCTGACACCAACTAGGAAATCATCTGGAACTCTTGATTTGACCTCTTCAATTATCCTTAGCAGGAAACCGGCCCTCGACCCAATGTCTCCTCCCCACTCATCCTCTCTGCGATTGGTACCTTCGCCTAGGAATTGGCAGATTAGGTAGCCATGGGCACCATGTAATTCCACTCCATCAAAGCCTGCATCAAAACATCTGACTGCAGCATCCCCGAAGGCTGTAATCAGCCCCTCTATCTCTTCACCTGAGAGTTCTCTAGAGTGTCCACAATGGGCCTCAGTACACGGATTCTCACTTGCAGATACTGGTTGCTCGCCTGTTAATTCCTCGGGAGCACGCATACCGCCGTGGAAGATCTGGGCAAGGCCCAGTGCGCCGCGCTCACGAATTCCGTCGGCTAGCCTTGTTAGCCCGGGCATCTGGTGATCGCCCCAGACTCCCATCTCACCGACCCAGCCCTGGCCTCCCGGAGTAACATGAGAAGCAGCTGTGGTGATGATGCCGAAGCCACCTTCAGCTCGACGCAGCAACCAGTTAATCTCAGCATCAGAAAGAGTGCCATCTGGATTGCTCTGCTTGTTGGTCATAGCAGCGAGGACTGCTCTGTTGCGTAGAGTAGCGCCGGTCCTAGGGAAGGTGAACTCATCCCCGGGTACTGCCATACTCTCACCTAGAAGGTTCAGGAGAATGAATCCGGCGGGTTCTCGCCAACCAAATCACTGTCCCAACCCTCAGCCACAGCATCTCTGCCCTCGCCTAGAGATAGTAGGTGATGCAGCTTAACCAGCGCGGAAGACGGTGGGCAAAGTGAACCGTGACCGATGATTCCCATCTCCTGTTGGTCGCGACCCTTGTCGTATACATCCATGTGAACAGGACCGTGGATTGTCTGAGTCACAACGACCACCACGCCTCCAGCAGCGCAGTGGTCTGCGAGCATGATTCGTAGGCGAGTATTCTCAGGGCTGTCCTCCTGAGGATCTGCAATTGGTAGGTGACCTAAGCCAGTTCCATGGAACATCAGAGCGTCAAACTCTGCATCAATCGCCGCCTGG
>PBWO01000003.1 GCA_002727275.1 Methanobacteriota archaeon | reverse complement strand
CTGAAAACTCAACTTTAACATTTTCATGTAGATATGTCAAGATATGCGTTGATAATTGACTTTCGTCCAATCGGATGGGGGCCCATGCGATTAGGGGCAATCGGATGGGTACCCTATGATTCGTACTCATTCCTCTCGCTAGGATCTTCACTGAAGTATTGAACGAACTCGTATTCGTTCCCATCATGATCGAAGAAGTAGTAGCGATGTCTGTGAGGATGGTCTAGGTAGGTCGCCCCCTGCTTGTAGCCGGCCTCCTGCATACGCTTGGCCAACGCCTCTCCATCTCTGACGACGAATCCCATGTGATTCATCCCCGGATGAACGTATGGCTTGTGAGGCCCCTTCTCGGTAGCTCCACGATCTTCCACGCACAGGTAGGAGTCCTCCGTGCCGACATGAACCCAGCGCTGTGCTTTCTCGCCCCCACCTTCTCCTCTGATACTGAACTCCGGCATTGCGGTCTGTAGGAATCGGATAGTCTCATCAACATCTGTTGATGTAATGTTCAGGTGTTCGAGAAAAGGTTTCATGATTACAAATCCAACTATAGGCGCTGTCGAGCATGCCTCTGGGCATCGACTGCACAGATGGCTGCCATGTGAACAACTTCGCGAACACTGTCCCCTCGCTGTAAGACGTGAGCTGGCCGTGAAAGACCTTCTAGAATCGGACCGGTCATCTCTGCTCCTGCAATTCTCTGCAGCAGCTTGTATGCAATATTAGCAGATGCTAGATTTGGGCATATCAGCACATTCGCTGAACCTTCGAAGGCCATGAACGGGTATTCTTCCTGAATGTCCGGTACCAGTGCTGTGTCAGCCTGCATCGGACCATCGATAATCAGGTCAGGGTCTAACTCTCTTGCAATCGAGATTGCCTCCTCGATCCTGTCTGTTCGCAGTTCAGGCGAAGTTCCGAAGTTTGAGAACGAGAGCATGGCAACCTTGGGCTTGACTCCGAATCTCCTTGCGACCTTGGCTGTCTGGACTGCAATCTCTGCTAGTGTTCGCGAGTCAGGATAGATGTTGATTGTAGCATCACCAATGAACATTAACTGCCCATTGACAGTCATCATGTACATCCCAACTATCCTGTGTGAGTCTGGATCAGGACCAATCGTGTGGAGACAAGGCTTGACGATGTCCGGATAGTGATGAGAGACTCCTCCAAGGTAACCATCCGCATCTCCCATTCTAACCATCATAGGTGCGAAGTATGTGGCCGACTTCAGCATCCTTACAGCATCCTCGCGAGTAAGTCCCTTTCTACCCCTCAGGTTATGCAACTCGTTAGCATATGTCGTTCTCCTGCGCGGGTCGTATCTGACATCAATGGTCTCACACTCAAAGTCGAGCCCCATTTCTTCCTTGACCGCTTCAATTCGCTCTAATTGACCTAGTAGAATTGGTTCACAGATTCCCTCCGAGATGCACTGTGATGCAGCCTTGATGATAGTCGGGTCCTCTCCCTCAGAGAACACAATTCTCTTCTTGTCTTTACGCGCTATGTTGATGACACGCCTCATGATTGAACGTGTCAGACCAAGTCTGGACTCAAGCTCCTCTCGATACCTATCGACATCAAACTCGTCCGCAGAGACTCTCGCCACTCCTTCGTTCACTGCAGCTTCAGCTACCGCGCTAGCCTCCCAAATCAAGACTCTAGCATCGAATGGCTTGGGAATAAGATACTCAGGTCCGAACTGCAACTGCTCTCCGCCATACGCTGCGGCCACATCATCAGGAACTGGCTCTTTTGCCAATTGTGCAATAGCATGGGTGGCTGCCATCTTCATTCCCTCTGTG
The DNA here is from genome assembly GCA_002727275.1 of Methanobacteriota archaeon. GTDB lineage: Archaea > Thermoplasmatota > Poseidoniia > Poseidoniales > Thalassarchaeaceae > Thalassarchaeum. Next base: position 11,929 of record PBWO01000003.1, on the reverse strand, counting down.
ATTTCCTTAGATCTCACATCGAGGGCACCTCGGAAAATGTAGGGGAACCCGAGCACGTTGTTGATTTGATTCGGGTAATCCGAACGCCCAGTCGCTACTATGGCATCCTCACGCACTGCATAGACGTCATCTGGGTCTATTTCGGGATCTGGATTCGCCAACGCGAAAATCAGCGGCCGGTCAGCCATCTTAGAGACCATCTCACCGCTAACTATGCCCCCCTTGGACAGCCCAAGAAACACATCTGCACCTTCCATAGCGGCAGACAAGTCACCGTCTGCCATATCGAGCGCAAAATTAGCCTTGTACTGGTTCAACTCACCAGCTTTATCACGCGACTTGGTTAGAATTCCCTTGGAGTCGACCAGCACAATATTGCTTGGCTTGACTCCGAGTCTGATGTAGTGGTGAGCACACGATATTGCAGAGGCGCCCGCGCCCGATACTACGACCTTGACCGTGTCAATACTCTTCTCGACGACCTCAAGCCCATTGAGTAGAGCCGCTCCGGAGATTATCGCGGTGCCGTGCTGGTCGTCGTGCATGACCGGAATATCAAGCTCAGCAACCAATCGCTGCTCTATTTCAAAGCATTCTGGAGCCTTGATATCCTCGAGGTTTATTCCACCAAAAGTCGGTGCAATTGCCTTGACTGCCTCGACGAAAGCGTCTACATCGGTTCTGTCGACTTCGATGTCGAACACGTCTATGTCTGCGAACGCCTTGAACAGCAGCCCCTTCCCTTCCATCACGGGCTTGCCTGCGAGCGCTCCGATGTCACCCAGACCCAGAACGGCTGTTCCATTGCTGACTACTGCTACGAGGTTACCCTTAGATGTGTACTTGTAGGCGTTGTCAGGATCACTCTCAATCTCCTTGCATGGGTATGCTACTCCGGGCGAGTAGGCCAGAGACAACTCGCGCTGTGTACCGTGTGGTTTGGTAGGCACTACAGTGATCTTTCCTGCCGGTTTCGATGCGTGATATTCCAACGCATCATCGCGCAGACCACTGTCTTCCATCGTCGTGCCTCCGGGGACAGCCGGCATACCCCTCTGCTATGATGCTATCCTAATGGGAAAAAATGCATTATCGGCCCTGTATAGTGCGGTATCGTGATTTGGGCTTTGAAACCCTGTACTGAAAAATTCCGCCTACGGCGGATGAGCATTGTTCAATCACAGACCCACTCCTTTCTTAATCTCAACAAGTACGCGACAAATTGTGTCAACGGTTAGTTTCCGCGACCTACGGTCGCAGCAGCGTCTGGCTATACTTCTAGCCACTCTGATGCTAGCCTTGCCTTGGGCTGCAGCGCCTCCCTCGGATTTGAATGCAGACCTTCAGTCTAATTCGAACCCCAGAGCATGGGGTGCAGGAGGCAGTAACGACACCGGCTGGGTTACCCTAGATGCGACCGGAGCCGACCCTGCTAACAGTACAATGGCATATGCAGATTGGTTCCTCGACTTTGCACCTGGAGCAGAGCTTTCTAATCTCACTTTTGAAATCTCAGTTGATGGAAGTGAAGGGTACTGGGCCACCGAACCTCAAATCACTTTGATGGATACNCAGACCCCAATTCTCGATTGGCGAGGATATGGTGACCTCGGACGACAGGATTCATTCACCGAGAATCAACCCGAGGTTGAGGACGGCGAACTCGATACATGGCTACAGCCTAACTCTGTTAGCGACGCTTCGTGGTTACTACCTAGCGGCATCAACATCGAGGATTTGGTAATCGAGTCACTGAGACCAGCCGATCCAAGAGTTTCTTTTTCCACTACCAACGTTATCGTTCATGATACCGTTTTCAATCCAATTGACGGTAGACTCTACATCCTCCTCGATGACGACTTGTTGCATCTGGACGACCAAGCTAGCAAGAAAATAGTCGACATCGAGTTGGATCTTTACGGCAGGAGTCTAGCTGTGGACGAAACCGAAAATCGTTTACTAATCGGCACCGATGATGGCAGAATACTTTCTCGCAGTCTTGCCGACTCATCGGATTTGACTGAACTACCTGACACCGGAACTAGCACCACTATCGACGCCATCGCTGTGGACGACAATGGTGTGGTCTGGGCCGCAACTGCTTGTGAACTACATCACTTGGCCCCCGGTCAGACCACCTACACAACTACCAACTTCTGTACTACTGATCTCCAAGAAGTTCCTACAGACATTGTTGTCATCTCCAACACGGTATACCTTGCAACTTCGCAGAGCGGAGTCAGATTATTCGATTACAGTACCTCTACCGGTTCGGGAACCTCCGTGACCATGGGTAGTAGCACACAGTGGACTACTGCAAACAATCTGACTGCAAACTCAATTTCCCAACTTCTCAGTTTCGACTCTCTTCTCCTCATTGCTACAATTGGCGGCGGAGTCAACAGATACGATACGACCAGCGATTCTTGGCTCACTTCATGGTCAACAAACAACTGGTTGTCGTCCAATGTCGTCAAAGGATTCGCTCTGACCGACGGTTGGTTGCATGTATTAGCAGGCAACAATGTGCATGCATACGACACTGTGACTTTGATGTTCAAATCTCAAAGACAAGTTTCCGATATGGGACTTGTTGGCACTGGTTCATCTATCTTCGCTTGGCCTTCTGATGGATTTAGGAGCCCAGACNCTGGTCTGATGATAGTTGGAGATGGGTCAGGGACCTTTGCCAGACAGTCTGGTGAGAACCTCGATGGTACGTTGACTCTAGTTAGCAGCCCGTCGACATCTCAAATGGAAGTAGTCACTCACATCGATGATGGAGAAGATGGAGAAATTTGGATTAGCGGTGGTGACATCATCGATAGATTCGATAATGCTGATCAGACTTGGAAGANCCCAATCGATTTGACCGACTATGTAAGCAATCCAAATGCTGTCACCTCGATTGTTCAGGATTCTACTGGTTGGGTCTGGGTTGGTACTCTTGATGCGGGCGTTTTGAGATTCAAGGCCGACGACGGCTCTTACGTCGGCTCTGTTTCTGGAATCAGTTCGACACATGTCTCCAGCATGTCTCATGATGAGAATACTGAGATCCTGGTCATCGGACATTATGAATCCGGAATCTCAATGGTCAATACGTCTACTGTAACTCTCGTTGACGTCTTAACGACCTCAGATGGACTCGATTCCGATATTGTTGTTGAAGTAGCCACCAGATACGGGATAGCATACATCGCAACTCCTGATGCAGGAGTAATGCGGGTTGACTTGTACGACCAATCGATTCTAGGCTCTTGGCAGTCTTTGGGCGCAGACAACCTGGACGCTACGCCCGTTGCGGTAGACGACGACATCATCTATCTTGGACTAGCTGATTTCGGATTACTACTGATAGACAGACTAACTGGAGATATCTCCGGCTTCTGGAATCAAGATGACGGAACTCTGCCTGATGATGATGTTCTCTCTCTGCACATTGACTTCCAAGGAGACCTGCTCGTTGGGGCCTCGGTCTCCAATACCGGAGCTACTGGGAATGGAGGAATTTCCCGATGGGACGGAACTACCTGGCAGCAACTGGAGACCAGCATACCTGGNTGGAATAATGATCCATATGTCTTCTACGACATTACCAGTGATTCGGAAGGAATCTACGCTGGAACTAATCGAGGAGCATGCGTCTGGAACTGGACCTATGATCTGAAAGGCTGTATTTCCAATCAGGACGGCATGCCCTCACGATTCGTCTATTCAATTGCTAAGATGAGTAACAACAGAATCTATGCCGGCACCAACGATGGGGCCGCTGTAATCGATTCCCTCAACGGCTCTGTAATCGAAGTTTGGAATGCTGGCGATGATACTCAGAGGGCACGTACGGTGAAGATTGGCGACATACTTTACATCGGTTTCGAGAACACTGGAATCGCCCGTTACGATCTTATCAATCAGAGCTGGTTGCAGGCCTGGGATGGCTCTCAAGGATACATCAGCGACGATGATGTCACAGCGCTCGTGCCTGGTAGAACACCAGGGACAATGTGGGCAGGCGGAGATTTCGGACTCACACTGATTGACGTGGTCAACGACACCGTACTGAAGAGTTGGAATCGAGGCAATAACCAAAATGGCCCAACCCTATCAAACTCGATTCCCGCAGATATAGTAATCATCGGCGACATTCTACATTATTCTCTGCAGAGGAGCAATTCTTGGTGGGCATCTAATGATGACATCTACAGAATATATCTCGACAATAACACGAGTGCTACTACGCTGGCAGTAGACAGCCAGATTGGGTATTCCTCAGTTGTGATGGGAATAGGGNCAGTCGGAGAGGAACTCTGGATTGGAGCAAGGCCCACCCAGTACTGGAACAATGGAGATGGGACAATTATTCGTTGGAACGCGACAAATGAGTCCTGGGAGGACAGTCTTGAGACTATAGGCAATGTTCTGAGGGTAAACGCTCGTTTCCTTGGCGACTGTTTCCCGATTGATCCAGCGTCTTGTGAGATGTGGGTCGCATATGGTGACAACATCATGCGCAGATTCCAAGCCAACAATATGACCCTACTCGACGAGTGGACTGATATCGATGGTCCAATCCGGGGCATGGTAGAATGGAATGGCACCTATCTTTTCGCCAGCATGAACGGAATTCTCAGATGGGATCCTGTCAATGANATATGGCTCGATTCCTGGGTAGAGGGAGATGGATTGCCATCTGGAACTTCAGAAGAGTTGTACACGATGGAGGTGGTTGGTAACAATCTCTGGGTGGGCAGTTATGAGGGAGGNGGGTGGAATTCAGATTCTGACATTTCTATGTTAGATGGCACCACCGATAACTGGTCCTCTTGGTCCTTAGGTTCTGGTGACATTCCCGGAGGATACCCTGCAGATATTGAATTCTGTGCTGGTATTATTCACGTCGCAATTGGCCGTGTCAGTTGGTGGGGTAACCAAGGAGGANTCGCGAGATTTGATACCGCAGACTGGGATGGAGACGGAGTCCGGAATGAATGGATTACTCCGATGACTGAAAGCAGTCAGGGTCTTTCCGATGACGATCCTCGAGCTATGGCCTGCGATCAAGGGAACGACGTGCTTTACGTCGGTTATGATACCGATGGAGTAGGAATAGATCGTTACAACTACAACAACAATCAGTACCTGGCNACCTTGACTTCTCAAGATGGAGTTTCCGAGGACCGCATCTTCCCTGGAGGGATGCTACACCACAACAATGTGCTTCTGGCCGCGCACCAGTATGACAATACCGGAGGAATATCTAGAATTGTGACTTCCGGAACTTCCACCGCGAACGGCCAGATACTCGACCCCGGAATGGATGGTTGTTCGATTGAGAGAGCCCCATCTAGCGGCGCGCCGGTGTATGCGATAGGCCGATCCGGACAGACCACCGGCCTGAATAGAGTTGACAGACTAGACAGCTCCGGCCTAATTGTAAGCGGCTTTGATGAACTAGCAGGTCTGACTAGCGGCCGTGTCGTATCATTCGAATCCAATGATACTCATGTTTGGGTNACTCTGACAACAGATGCGAATGCATACTACGGTTCTTCGGTCCTACAGGGACAGATCCTCTCCAACGGTTCTGTACGCTGGGAATTTGGCTACAATGCTAATCAAGACGTAATCAACTCCCTTCAGTTAGATGATGACGAACTTTGGGTCAGCACTGCAGGGCGTGGTCTTTGGTCGATTGATTTGTCGAACAGAATCTTCGCCCCAACCCCGGCTGCTTTACACACTCAGATGGATGGTATGATTCTCGAGGATGATGGCACCATGTATGTCGGNCTGATGGGCAGGGAAGGCTCTGCGGCAGGATTCCAGACTTTCGATACAGACACTCGAACGTGGTCTCATGGGAGCCTGATTGCAGGTCTTCCAAGTGACATTGTCAGAGACTTCCTAGATTATGGCGATCACATTATGGTTGCAACATATGGTGGCATCGGACTTTGGAATACAACTAGAGATGATTGGGATGACCCGATAACAACAATCGATGGCCTACCAACTCCGATTATAGAGCATTTATTCGCAATCAGTCCAGGAATCCAAGGAAATGGTACTGTGCTTGCCGGAGGTTCCGCCGGGCTCACTGTCTTGCATCAGAATAACTTGTCAGTACTCACAACTCTGAATTTCGGTGATGGACTAATTGGCAACACTGTTTCTGGAATCACCTTCGCTGATGCCACTTCTAGATTGGTGAACAACCCCGACGGCACGACCACCCTTCTGCATCATGACGCGGCCGTATTCATTTCTCACAATGGACAAGGCTCAACCAGACCCGGAGTAGCCGCTTGGGATGTTGCTACAGACATGTCGAATGGGACCTACAACATCGACATGATTCCAAGCAACGACGTCAAGTCGATTGCGACCGATGATTGGGGGGTCCACATAGCGACTGACAGTGAGCCAATAGTTCACTGGAATGCCACTTCTAGACAGATGGAGTCTGGAAGAGGCAGAAGCTCACTGCTCACATGGCCGCCTTTCAAGTTACTATCGGATGGTGACTATCTAGCNGTCCTGAGTCCTAGAGGAGTCGATGTGATTGATTCTGGATCCGAACATTCTAGGGTATCTTCTGAACTGATTCCAGGCATCTCGAACGGCTTCCTAGACGACTCTGGACTGTACATCATCGCTCAGGATGGTCTGCACCTGTATCATCCAGTTGAGAGCATGAGAGAACAGGAGACCGATCATCAACGAAGGGCATCCCCTCTGACAGCCCTGTTTGCTCAGAACACATGGGATATCACCAATACGTCTCGACCCGGAATGTCGACAGTCTTGGTAGATGATGAGAATTCAATCCTGATTCCTCAAGGTAATGAGCAGATGATACCGACTAAGCTGCCTCTGTATACCGGAGCCCTAACCCTCTCAGCACCACAAGACGGAGCATGGGTATGGGCCCAGTCTGTCAGCCTCAATTACTCAGGATNATGGGAACTCGCCTCAATGAATCCGAATATCGAATCTTCATTCCAATCCGCCATCTCCAATCTTGCTCCCGGCACTAACTCTGCTCAGGTTCATATCAGGATGCAATCACCTCAGAACGGCTCTATGCAAGTCAGGATAACTTACGACTGGCAGCGAATCGAGGTCCCAACAGAGATGACTTCATTCATCGATAGACCAAACGATGGAGGGGGCGTACTCGAGGCTTCTTGGCTTCCTGCTGAGGACGCCGCATGGTATGCTTACAGATTGTATGTCTGGGACTCAACTGATGACCCAGAATGGGTTCCATCTCAGAATGATTTAGACGATTTCTCGACGTATGTCGAGATACCCTACTGGTCACAGAATAGTGCAACAATAACCTCCGCCGATCGCGACGGCAACACAGTTTCACTATCNGATGGTAGAGAGTACAGAGCCGCAATAGCCATTGCATACGCAGATGGCTCTGTTGGCCTCCCCATAGCTTGGGAAGACAGCGCTACCCCAACCGACGAGGTTCCGGCCCCGCCAGAGTGGCTCAGCGCCGAGGCCGTTTCTGGNGGCACACCTGGAACCATTCTGATGGAATGGTCGCCCTGTACAGAGTTGGACCCTGATCGTACTCGCATATGGGCGGTTCAGTATCAGATTTCGAATGCTATAGCCCTGACCGACCATGTTGATGTCTCCTATGCAGCTGGGAACAACACGGTACTGCAATTGGAGCAGAGGAAGACCTACTGGTTCGCCTCGGTCTGTGTGGACGAGGCCGGACAGTTTGATGCTGCCAATGCTACGGTGGTTGGCCCCGTTGTCACAGCCGGCGGCTTGGACGACGGCATCCCACCTGCCCCTATCACTGACACTGCTGCCTCTGATGCTCCAAATGATGAGGGAGGAAGAATCCTAGTCACATGGACACCTAATGGAGAGGAAGACTGCACATANCATACCGTGTACATTCTGCCTGCCTCAGGTTTGCAACCCCCTTCTATTGTTGATGGTTGGCCAGTTGCAACATATGTCTCTGACTGCACAACTGGTGAGATAGTAATCGACTCTATCGGAGAAAATCCACTACAGAATGGATTAGTCTACTGGATTGGAGTCGTAGCCTCTGATGATTGGGGTAATGAGAATGTGGAAGATGTCCTAGTCGTCGAGGCCACGCCGATGTCCAACATCGCGGGACAGGGACAGCCACCTGACAGAGTTGAGGGTCTGAGTGCCTGGGATCACCCGGAGGACGATGGAACCGCGATTGATATTCTCTGGAACCGCTCCTTGGCCCCGGACTTCAGCCATTATGTGATTTGGGTCTCTGACTATCCACTCGACGATCTAACCGAAATTTGGGAGAGATGCAGCGATGATTTGGCTGGTTGCGGTCTACTTGAGATTGATCAGAGACAGATTGGTGGTGCACTTCAATTGGAGATTACGATGTCCACAGCCCTATACGGCAGTACTGTGGAATCTCTAACTCCACAACCCATTGTCCCACTCACTCCTCTATATGTCACAATCACCACTCATGATATCCAAGGACACGTCCACCTCACTGACATGAGCGATCATCTAGTTCTAGTCGCCCCACTCGATAATCGCGGAGACATCTCACCTCCAAACAGACTTGNAGCACCGATGTTAGAGGACAGGTCCCCCGATGATGGTGATGGGATGTTTGTGAGTTTNCCAGAGAGCGATGCATCTGATTTGGGCGAATACAGAATCTACGCCGCTGCCGGCTCTCCATTCAGCTCTCTAGGAAACATGGAGCCAGCAATGATTCTCGGTAGAGATGCAGAGATGCCGGCACTTCTCGAGACGCTATCTGACGGCTTACCCCTCGCTCCTTCAGTACCAATTTGGGTGACTGTGGTAGCCGTAGACTCGTCAGGTAACTACTGGGATACCAATCTACAAGCGACTATGATTAGCCTAGTCGACGAGAACTCACTTGATCCGGGCCTACACCTGCCTGAGATTACCGGAATCAGAGCCAATTGGAATCCATCCGGAGACCATGTCGAGATTAGGTGGGATGACCCTAATGACGAACAGGTCATCCAATACCACGTATTCGTCAGTCCTGACCCATTCGAGTTGACTGGTGAGGCATATCTGGTTGGAGAAATTGATGATCCGACAACGATGATGATACTCACTGATATCGATGGAGAGAAAATCAACAACGCAGCCAGTCACTGGCTTGCAGTCGTTGCCTTCGATGGAGAAGTCCACAGGCTATCAGTCGACCCACTGGAAATTAGACCTTGGTCAGAGGCATCGTTTGGATCTTCTGAGGGCGGCGAGGGAGGTGCTAGCGATTCCTGGTATGACCAGTTGATGAGTGGAGATCTGAACACATTGGTCGCTCTAGTTTCTGCTGTGATGATTCTNATTGGGGCACTCCTATTCGTCAAGCCACGCCAGCAGGCTGCTCCCGAGCCTTGGGAAATGGGTGCCTTGGAGGTCGAGTTGGAAGAGCAGATGTCTAGGGAGGCTGCAGGCCTAACCGATGAGGACGAGGACCTCATAATCGACGACGACTCTCAGACATTCANTTCCTCATCAGATTCAGAATTGACCATAGATGAGGATGCCGATGCTCCAGAAGCATCGGAAAGTGTCATCGATGAACTGTTNGGAGTTACCCCTGAAGATACAGATCTTGATGACCTTGACGATCTCGCCGATGACCTTGACTTCGACGATCTAGGCGATATGGCAGATGATCTCGATGATGATGAGGATGTTGACACTTCATTCCTAGATGATGCNCTCTAGACGTAGTAGTTGAAGCAGACACCCTCATCAGCATACATGCCTGAGGCAGATCCACGCTCCGTTGTTTGGTCTGCAACGGGTTGGGACGGCNAGAAATCTCTGATGTCTGTTGACCACCACTTTGACAGAATAGAACGTCATGCAGAAAGACTAGGCATTGATGTACCCGAAGGCCTATCAGATCGAGTCTTTGACTTACTGTCCGAAACCGATAGGCCCGGAAATCCGAATACAAGCGATGACCAAGCAGCCTATCTTGTAGCAATTGGAGTGAAATCAGATGGCGAGGTATTCGTCGATCCAATGATACTTCAGGAGTGGACTGAAAGTCCACTAAATGCAATCTCTCTAGCAGCTCCAATGTGGGACTCGGATGTACGAGGCACCAAACACGGCGACTGGGGACCGCATAGAGAGGCCAGAGAGATAGCGGTAGACCACGGTGCTCACATCGCCCTGCTATTCGAGGAAGACATACTGGTCGATGGAGACAGGTGCGCCCCTCTACTACTCGATCACGACGGGGTCGCTTTCCATCCTAGGCCTGCTGACGGCGCCCTCGACTCAATTACAATCGAGCAGATTCGCCCACATCTAGAATCTGTAGGCATACCAGTCAGGCCCGCGAGACTCACANTCAGCATGATTCTGAGGGCATCTGAGATGGTAGTGTGCGGAAGCGGGATGGGTATTCGCGCTGTAGGAACAATTGATGGACGAAGCATAGGCACATCCCNAGGCAGACTGTTCAAGGCATGTCAGGAGGCATGGCTGGACAGACTGGACAATGCATGGAGTTCTCGATGAGTGTCCAGGCTCTAGAACCGTAGCGTTGAAGGAGCGGACCTACGTGGTCGGGGCGATACGATGCCCACATGCAGGATGTGCACCCAGAACTATCCGCGCAATCAGTTCGTAACTGGAAACGGGCCTAGGTACCAGGTCTGCGTCAGGTGTGCAGTCGAGAACGACCTCGCAGACAGGGACGACACACCACAGCTTTACTCAGACGAACTCGTCAGAGCACGCTTCTCTCTATTCACTCGCCGCTACAGAATATGGTTCTTCATCCTCTTCGGCTGGACTCTCTACTTCAGCGTCGGTAGAGGAATCGAAGTCTGGTCAACCATACTCTTCCTCATCCTCTTGCTTTGCACACTCGCTGCACCAGTACTCCACTTGATGGGGTCAACCCGATTCAATGCAGAATTGGCCAAATTAACGCCATAAGCATACTCGGGAACCGTTCATATACAGCATATTCTCCTCCAAAATGTAGAGGGAACAGTGGGTTCCCTATGAAAGCCCGTGAGATTGGATGGATAAGAAAGGAGGAGATTTAGCAGCACGTATAGTTTCTAAGACCTCAAAATCTGCTCGCAGTAGAGCGTTTATTGAGTCTTTAGAACAGTTGCTAATTTCGTTCCAAAACACCATCCNAANCTCCCGATTGGACAGTTTCGCGCGCGGCGGGCGCGAGCATTCACGGAAAGAGAGAACAGCGGGTTCTCTAAACTGAATTTGGAAGTGAAAAGAAAATGCAGAAAACAAAGAATGCGAGTATGTTGATTGCTCTGCTTCTCGTTATGATGGCAGGATCTGTTGGCGTTAGCGCTGACGGTTCCGACCCTCTAAATCCTGATGACGGCGGTGCCGATTGGGATGGCGATGGTCTGACCAACGCAGAGGAGCAGAATGCAGGGACTGATATGAACAACCCAGACACCGACAACGACGGTCTGCCAGATGGTTGGGAAGTGGCCTACGGCCTCAACCCTAACTGGGCTGGCGATGCGAATGCAGATCCGGATGGCGACGGGCTAACCAATGCACAAGAGTATGCCGCGGGTACTAACCCGAACTCGGCAGATACTGATGGCGATGGTGTGAACGATGCTAACGATGCGTTCCCGAACGACCCCAATGATGGGTCGTCTTCGGACTCCGACGGTGACGGTATCCCAGACGCTTACGATCCTGACTTCGAGGGCAACCAAGAAGGAAACGGTGACGGTGGCTCCCAAGGAGGCGGCGAATCCGAACAGGAACAAGGCGGCCAAGGCGAAGGACAAGGACAGGGTCAAGGACAGGGTCAAGGACAAGGTCAAGGACAGGGTCAAGGACAAGGTCAAGGACAAGGTCAAGGACAGGGTCAAGGACAAGGTCAAGGCCA
>PBWO01000028.1 GCA_002727275.1 Methanobacteriota archaeon | reverse complement strand
CTCCCTCACCCTCCTTGCCCTAGTCTCTCCGAAGTGCTGGATGTATTCTCCATCCTCGCTCTCGCGATACCAGATTCCGCCCGGATGATAGTGTGGATTGATTTGGAACGGGACCACTCCGAAGGTCTCGAAGGAGGGTACCATCTTGACTGCCATATCGTTGGTCGTCTGCATGCTCGGGCAGGCTACATTCGCTCCTGCACTCACGCCCGCATATGGCACTCCGCGCTCGAGTACAGCTTCACGAACTGCTTCAATCAGGCCGAGCTCGTGCAACTTGCTGACCAGTAGCCAAGTATTACCTCCACCCACGTAGATTCCTTCCATCTCTTGTACTGCTGCCAAAGGATCCTCGCACTCGTGCAGACCTATCATCTCGTAGCCAGCCTGCCCTGCGAACTCTCGCATGCGTGCGGTGTATCCATCATAGTCATTGGATGCGAATGGCACAAAGATGACTTTCTGGCACCCGGCGAAGTTCTCAGCCATCAGGTCTTGGTACATCTGCCGGCGTTCTTCTGTGCCGATTCCTCCGCTCCCAAGTAGTGCTCTCATTGCCTCACCTCAATGCTGGCTGGTCTTCTCGACTTCGGGCGGGACCATGAACACCAATGCCACACCAGACCCGACTACCAGCAGCCCTCCTATCCAGTCGGCCGTGCTCAATGTCTCTCCGAACACAATGAATCCGTAGAATACCGCCACTATCACCGTGAAGTAGGAAAATGCGCTTACCCAGGCAGCATTAGCACTCTGATATGCCATCGTAATGCCTACTTGTCCCCCACATGCTCCAATTCCAATTCCTACCAGCGCTGCTAGTGTTTTGGTGTCCAATGAGAATACATCTGGGGCTGCCTGCACGATGGTGCCAACCACGCTTGCGATAGCGAACCAGAATACGACAGAGGTTGGAGAGTCTGTTGTTCGTAGTTCTCGTACGTACATGTACGCGAAGGCGGCGAAGAAGCCTGAGCCCAGCGCAAGTAGGGCGTCTGGGTCTACCTTTCCCAACTCGGGTGAGACGATGAGTACGATTCCAGCGAAGGCAGTGAAGACCAGTAGCGAGACTCCTGCTGAGACCCTCTCTGCGAGCACCTTGCCTGAGAGCAGGGCAACGAACAGCGGTGCTGTGTACTGCAGGGTTACTGCCTGGCCGATTGGGATTCTACCCAAGGCAGTGAAGTAGAGTATCATCGCAGTTAGTCCCACAGCACATCGCAAGAACATCGTCTTGTGATTGTTGATTCGCAGGCTGATTCCTCTGCTGGCTGCAAAGGCAGCGACTACGAAGGCGATTACCGACGAACGTACCATGATGATCATCCACACATCTGCATGCATGCTAGTCCACTTGACGAGGGCGTTCATCGTGCCAAAACAGAAACTGCCGAAGAGCATCCACAGGACTGCTGTCCTAGGGGAATCAGGGGCGTCCAATTGCTCCTGCATTGATTACAGGCCCCACCGGCGCTCTAACACAGTTGTCATCGCCTGGTAATCCTGACCACCCGGGCTGCGTGGTTCGTGCAGGTGGATTGGGATGCCATGACTGGGGGCTTCTGCGAGCTTGATGTTGCGCCTGATAGCAGGCTCGACGATCAATTCTGGAAACGCCTCTCTTACTTCGCTCGCGACCTGTTGGTTGAGCAGGGTGGGAGCATGCATAGTCAGCAGCACACCATCCACTCCCAAGCGCGGGTTTAGGAGACCTCTAACCTCTCTTATCGTACCCGCTAGCATGGCTAGACCTTCTAGTGCGAAGTATTCGGTCTGGACTGGGATAAGTATGCCATCACTGGCTACCAGTGCGTTGATTGTGACGAGTCCCAAGGTAGGCGGAGTATCGATGATTATGATGTCATAATGACTCATTAGTGGCTCGAGCGCCTCACTCATCCTGCGCTCCCTGCCCAGTTGCCTGAGCATCTCCTGTTCGAGCCCTATCAGAGTCTTATCGCCCACGATCATATGGACTCCTTCAACGGCTGTAGCGTGTCTTGCTTGAACGGCCGATTCGGGATTCAGGATGAGGTCTCTGGTAGTGGCCTTGACCTTGCTCTTGTCCACGCCCAGACCTGTTGCGCAATTGCCCTGAGAATCGGAGTCAACGACCAGTACCTTATGTCCTCTCAGGGCTAGTTGGGCTGCGATGTTAATCACGGTCGTGGTCTTACCCACCCCTCCTTTCTGATTGATTACAGTCACAATCCGTGCTCTGCCTTCGGGAGTCGGTTGGGCGGCGGGCAGGTCTAGGGGTCTGCGAACCTTTGCCGTGCTAATCTCTTCAACCGCATCCAGAAGCGGTGCCGTCTCGACACCCTCGACCTCTGTGAACTCAGCATCGACAATCAGAGGTGCGCTGTTCACCTCAGGCAGATTGTCCTCATTAGTAGAGACCATACGAGCGCCTGCGGCGCTCGAACGACTGTTGAAGGTGACGCCAGTTTTGGAAGTCCGGATTGCGATTAGAGGACATCATGCGGGTAGCGAGGTGTGATACCAAGCAACCATCCTCGAGCTCTCAGCATTCATGGCGAAACTGACTGTATGTTCCCTACCTGAATCCTGCCAGATCCGTGAACCGGCTACATTTACCTGCCCATCTCCAACATCCACTGGTAGAGAAGTTAGTACGTCGTTAGCCTCACTAACGCTCAGCAAGTATCCGTAAGTGGCTGAATCATCCCAATTCCCTCCTGATGAAATGTAAGACTCGAGATCAGGGTATCTTGACTCCATGAGTACTCTTTGCTCCAACTTCTCGAGGGTGAGGGTGTCAGGTATTGAATCCCTGCTCCAAATTGTCGTACCCTCGTCATAGTCATCCTGGTCGACCAAGTTGCAGCCCGACTCCCTAGCTCCAAGTACTATCCAACCAGCAGTGTCGTCGTCCCGGACCCATGATAGGTTCCACTCGTCAGTAGAGTATGCTGCTTGCCAGACGTATCCACCTGTCTCGAGAGCGATTGCCGCGTCTGTTGTGCTGTGGTTTGCCATCAAACAGTCAACTGCCTCCTCCAAGTCGAAGTCTCTCTGATCTGAGTGGTCTGGCATCGCATAACCCCACTGAGTCTGGCCACCCGGAATATCCTCTCCACTACCCGGACTGCCAGCATACGAGGAGCCCCATGGAGCAGCCTCGGACCCTGAGTTGGATGAGGTCTCTGTGATTGTGGCCACAATCGTGATTCTTCCGTCGGGCAGAGCCTCGTTCAAGCTCGAGCCAACGAAATTACAGTTCGGACCTTCCAGCGTCTTGTCGATGACGATGTCAACCTCTTGCCTTACCGGCCATGGAATACCATTCTTGACTAAGATGTCAATCTGGGCGTGACCTAGACACCTACCAATCTCATAGTGGAAGATTGAGACTTGAGTTACGAGACCGTGGTCTTCAGTATTGATTTCGCTGCCTACAGACCACCGCCAATCAGAACTCCAAGATATGTCGTCATTCGAGGACAGTCCTTTGGTCAATTGCGTATCACCGAAGAAGGCGTGCAGTTCGATTGGCGTCATTGGGAACAAGAGCAGAGATGCTAGGTCCCCGACCGTGCCGAACTCCTCCACACCAAACACGACTGCTCTAGCAGATGTTAATTGGCCATCTGAGTCGACTAGGCTGAGTTGCGTATCGGTTTTGACTGTAGAGCGAGAGGTGATGTCTCTCCAAGAAACCGAATTAGAGAGTAGAGTATTGTCTTCCCTAATCCATCCTGTACTTGTGCAATCCTCACCGTTCCTAACCTTGCCCTCCAGGTCCACAGATAGGTCATGAATCATTGTCTGCTCTACTGTTAGTCGCTGTCTGCCGTATGCATCGAGTGCCATCACGGTTCCTTCTAACTCGGAATCCATTGGATGAAATATCTCGTTCAGATCTCCTTTTCGCAGCATCACCGAGCCGGTCCCTCCCGAAACCGTGGCTCTCAGTTCCGAACAGACATCATCAAGAGTCGGCGATGTGGAGTCTCTGATGTAACCGACCATTTCCTCTCCGGTCACAGCCACAGATGTTCCACTGACTGTGAAGTCCATTTGATCCCCATAGCGCAGCGGGCGAGCGGTGAATGCGGGGTCGGGTTGGATTAGGAATACGGCCGCTGCCCCTACAAGCAAGACTACTACACCTACAGCCGCTGCAATCTGCCAGTTGTCCTTGAGACCGGTCATCGATGGCAGATTGATGACAACTGAAGGTTCATCCTCTTCTTCATCGTCGTCGAGTACTAACTCAGAGTCATCACTGGCAATTACTCCTGAAAACCATGGATCTTCCTCTGGATCGTCCTCGGGTTCTGGTTCTGGTTCTGGCTCCGGTTCTGGTTCTGGCTCCGGTTCGATTATCTCGGCCTCGAGAATCTCCGCCTCCATTGGTTCGGGTTCTGGTTCTGGTTCTGGCTCCGACTCAGTCTCCTCTTCGGACTCCTCGCCTCTAACTCTCGCTAGCATCTTGTCAATTGCATCATCGATGTTCTCTGCTTCCGGATCGGTAGCCTCTGTTGCTTCTTGCTCAGTCGCCTCGGTCCCCAGAAGCCTGTTGATCAGATCATCCTTCTTGCCCGATACCAATAGCCCGCGGTCGCTGCACATCTGACGAAGTTCGCTGACCTTCATCGCGGACAGTTCGTCCCGGTCAGGCTCGCCCTCAATCGACATTCTACCCGTCAGCAGCGAATACAGGAGGCTTTCAACCCCTTCGGCGTCCTGCCTTGCAGGACGCACACTCACAGACAAGTTCGTGTTCTCCGATGAAAGGTCTCAAGAGGGGAACTAGGGCGGCGGGTAACATGGACCCACGCTTGGTAATACTATCGAGGGGGCCCGGGCTATACAGCACCAAGCAGTTGGCCAAGGCCGCTGAGGAAGTGGGTTGGGCAGTACGAATTATCGATCCACTCAAGCTTACTGTGCTAGTTGATGATGAGGGTGGCAAGATATACTACAAGGGTTGGCCGCTAGAGTGTGAGGCGGTCATCCCCCGTATCGGCCACTCAATCACCCGTAGGGGTGTTCACGTGGTCAGGCAGTTAGAGAGGATGGGGGTCATAGTAATCAACTCAAGTTCTGGAATCGCCAAGAGTCGGGACAAGCTCGCAGCCTGTCAATTGATGACAGAGGCGAATGTTCCCGTACCCATCACAGCGAATGTAGGAACTTGGAAGGATACTGTGCGCGCAGTCAATCAGGTTGGAGGTACCCCTTGCGTTGTGAAGAGCAATGAGGGTACACACGGATCCGGAGTTTTCCTAGCACATACCGAGCAGCAGGCTAAGCAGTTGGTTTACCAGATGCTCGAGCGTGATATGCGCCCACTAGTTCAGGAATACATTCAGGAATCTCATGGTAAGGACATCAGAGCCTTAGTTGTGGGCGGAAGAGTAGTTGCCGCCATGCGTAGAAGGGCACACGGCTCTGAGTTCAGATCTAACTTCCACTTGGGAGGCAGTGTCGAGCCTGTCGAGATGTCTCCTCGCTTCGAAGAGATTGCAGTAGCAGCGGCGAACAAACTCGGGCTTGATCTGGCTGGGGTCGATATGCTTGAGGCAAAAAACGGTCCATTGGTTCTCGAAGTAAACTCAAGTCCTGGACTCGAAGGAATCGAGTCAGTAGTAGGAGAAGGAATGGTCGCTGTAGAAGTTGCAAAGTTACTCAACCGAAGACTAGAGGAGTCGCGTTCAGAATCGAACCAGCCCTCCATCCAAGATGCCACAGGGATGCAAAGAGAGTCATTCGAGGCACAGGACTGACGGCAATCTGACGGCGGTTCTCAAACGTGCTTCGCCCGGGTCTCTTGAAGAGAAGCATTCAAGTCTGAATAGGGAGACTTGGACCTGTCCGTAGGGACAGGGATGCACGGCCTTCATTGGCCAGAGGCGAGAAATGACAGAGGAAATTGGGGCGAAACAAAACGTATGGATGCGAGCTGCCATGGGCGGCAGACTCGGGTCTAGGCTGTCAGGACTCGGTATCGAAGAGGGTGCATCCCTTCCCTCGCGACTACAGGGTCTCGCCGAATTGCCTTGGTTTGAGTGCTGGTTGCAGAGGCTCAAAACAGAGAAGAAGAGTGCTCACACCATCAGGGCATACACTGTCGCAGCTCGTACTCTAGCAACCACGGCATTGCCTGGTGAGGAGCCAATTGAGTGGGAGCGGGCTCAGACACTCAGTGTGCTGGAGATTCACAATAGAATCAACCCAAACAAAGGTAGATTGGACTCTTGGCTCAACAGTATAGGCGATCTAAAACCGGCCACAATAAACGCTAGGATGGCAGCAGCCTCTCATCTTCTAATCTGGGTCGGGCATACGATTCCTGACTGGATACAAAGACCAAATCGCAGCAAATCTCTACCACGCACTCTAGGCCGCAATGAGCTTGGGCGAGTTCGAGCTGCAGCAACCCGCTCCGAGGATCCATTGACTCAGCCTGTTGTCACCATCCTACTCGATACCGGCCTGAGGGTTTCCGAGTTGTGTGGTCTTGATCTCGATGACATGGACTTGGAAGATAAGTCGGCCCTTGTCATCGGTGGCAAGGGTGAGAAGGACCGAACCGTTCTATTCACTCAAGCCACAGTTGATGCTGTAGAAGCNTGGATGCCNATCAGAAACACNCGNGCNAATTCCTGCCANGANGANGNGGANNNNCGNTCACTNCTGCTCTCAAGTCGNGGNNGNAGAATNAATCCNCGCTCNGTNCAGAAGNTAATCGANAGGTTNGCCGATGCAGCNGANATNCCNCGNTCCAGACTNAGNCCGCACACACTNCGNCACACNTTCGCTACNGGNNTATTGGAGCGNGGNGCCGANCTAGTGACNATCCANAGGTTGCTNGGNCANGCCAGCATCGNNACCACNNGAGTNTANCTCGAAATNGGNGANCAGACNCTNAGNGAGATTTANCACCGCGCTCAGAACGANATTGNNGGNCTTNCNGANGAGGANNCNGTNGCAGAAGAGNNGNTNNCNNAGGCCCCCGAACAGNTGCCANGAGTTNNCTGACTACTTCCNAGCCGGGTTCTTCTTGTTGTGTCGCTTCTCTACCAACTCGGGNCCTTGCCACTCTCTATCTGCCGGAATCNTGTATCCTGGATGAGTCGGTATAGGGCAGTGCTTGCCCGACCTGCACCTGCTACAATTGTCCGAAGGAGGAGTCTCCACGGTCTTCTGCAACTTGCCGTACTTCCTGCGTGGCACAACTGGCGCTCGATTTGGAGGAACTTAGCGATTACCACGGGCGCGCAATGTTCAATCCTACACGCGCCCGCACCTCAGCATGGACTCTGGGGGTTCCAAGGTCGGTTCGGANCCAAATAGGACGATTCTGTATGCTCAGATTAGAGATGGCAGTCCGCAGATGTCGATAGACGATGAGGATCGGCTCAGGCCTCTCAATTGGCCTGATTCAGGTGGCAAGGTGTACCTCGGAGATGTCGCACAGGCTGCTCTAAGGGCTCTTGGGCCTCATGACCCTCCTCGCTTCGAAGAGTCTCCCGCCTTCGATGAGCAAAGATGGGTGCTCGTTTCCAGAGCGAATGAGCTCACAATGACCATCGCCAGCACCGCATACTGGGGCTTTGGCCTGTTCAAGACCTGTTTCTTGAATCGGATTGAGATCAGAGGTCCTTACAGCCTGAGGGCGCGATGTGTACACGATATAGTGGCCTCTCTCGGCCACAAGCCATGGGAGCCTGCTAGAATAGGTAAGTTCGAGTCTGTAACTGGGGCTCGGTTAGCCGAACACAGGGTGGCTTGGGANGAATTGGTTTCGAGTGCCAGCGAAGGCATGAGTGAGGAGATTAGTGAGCTTGAAGAGACAGTGAGAAAGCTCAGAGGAACGGAAGATTCGATAGAAGGGATTCTAGATTCCGCCGAGACAGCTCTCGATGAAGCTAGAATGGCTCTTGCAGACCGCAACGCTCCTGCTGTCGAGCGTGCTCTTGGTAGAGCCTACAGCGCTGTTGTTGAGGCTGATCCGACTACTGAGGTCCGCTTTTCTGAAGCGCGAGCAAGTGATGATCTATTGGACGAGGTGCCGTTGATAGATCTCTCTGAAGAGGAGTGATCACAGGCCCAGAGTGGCCCACATCCAGGACCAAACTCCATGATGAGCGAGGTAGATTACTACGCTGAAAGAAATGCAAGCGAAGTAGATTGAGCCTTTTGAAATCTGGATAGCGTCCTCGGACTCCTCATCGAAGTACCTAATCAAACCAGCTGCCTGCTGGATTCCACTGCCCTTCTTCTCCTTGGCCATCGAGCGTCGCACCTACCTGCACTATTTCAATTCCGCGAGAAGTGAATTGGTACCTCAGGGGTCCAATGTCTCGATTAGAACACATCCGTCGTCGAGATCGACGATCTTNGAAGCNGCACTCATAGCAGTATCGATACAAGCAGTCATCATAATCTCTCTGCGGCGACCATTTACGCCTTCGAATACCAATCGGTGACTCAGATTATCCAGAACATCTCGGTCGACAATCTGCCAAATCCAGTTGTCTCTCTCAATCGTCACCAGAGCCTCGACCGGTACTAGGGGACCCTGCTCTCTCCCCACGGCACGTGCTCTCTCTACCAGTTCCACCAACTTCCGCGTAGCCCCATTCAAATCGGTCGTTGTGGGTTCCTCATTCGTATTCGAAATTCTTCTCATTAGTCGTGTCATGCGCATCCCATGCGGCACCGCCGCAAATCCGCAGCGGCTCGCCGGAGGTTTAACCGTTTACGATAATGTTCGGGGCCGGAGTGGGAAAATCTGACCCCGTTCTTTTCACCGAAGAGTCGAGCAGTTGATGTCTGCTGCTTCCACCGCTCCTGCATGGACAGTGGGGTTCCTTGGGAAGTGTTGGCGCGTGACAGTGTCCTGCTCAAGGCCGTCTCTCACTGGAGACAGGATGATGATGTCTGGCTAGAAGGCTCGTTCGATAGGTTATCTGAAACTGTTCGAGTCAACCCTCTGAGAGATGATAGTAATTGGACAGAGGGTTGGTTGGAGGAAAACGGAGCTGTCCGGATTCCGTGGTTCACGGGTCCGTGCAGCGCATGGACTCTGCCTTTCGAACGAGGGGCGGCTGAAGGTGAGAATCGTGAGATTCTGAAGGCCCTGCATCAGACTGGTAGGCTCACTCGCCAAGAGGCGGTCTCGATGCTACCGGTGATTGCCCTAGATCCTGAACCGGGAGACATCGTGCTGGATATGTGTGCATCACCCGGATCTAAAACCACCCATATCGCTGAGTATTTGGGAGAAAGTGGTCTTGTGCTAGCGAATGAGGTCGTCAACTCAAGAGTGAACATGCTAGTCAGCAACTCGAATCGTCATGGCTCGCCTTGCATCGCGGTAGTCAACCATGACGGTAGGCACATGCCCATGGTCCCCGAGTCTGGCTTCGATAGGGTTCTGGTTGATGCACCGTGCACTGGCTCAGGAACCACTCGAAAGAACCCAGATGTCTGGAGTAAGTGGCTTCCATCTGGTGGCAGGTCGCTGCATGATCTGCAAATTCAACTGTTGTCTAGAGCGGTTGCAATTACCAAAGCAAGTGGGAGGATTGTCTACGCGACTTGTTCACTAGACCCGGTAGAAAACGAGGCTGTCATTGCTGAGATTCTTCGCAAACACGATGGAATAGAGTTACTCGATGCATCAGAACTGCTGGAAGGAGTGCCTGGTGAGGCGGGTCGCTCAGACTGGCCCATGCTCGGGGATGATGGTCGACCAACCGATGAGTCGTTTCCAGTATCTATGGTGCCGCCCACAGAAGAAAGAATTTCCTTAGCGCTACCTCGTTGCATCCGAATTTGGAACGATAAAGTGGATGCGGGCGGCTTCTTCCTAGCCGTTCTGGAAAAAACTGCTAATGCAGTATCCAAGAAAAAAAATGCAGAGCACACAATTCGGCCCGACGACGTTCGCCCCGACCCCTCAGACTCGCCTCGTCCACTTTCAGAGGAGCTTTCTGAGACGCTGAGAAAACAGTGGGGTGCGCTTCCTAACGACCTTTGGATACGAGGCAAGAGAGTCTTGCTCTCAACTCAGGAGGCACGAGAGGTTTGGGAGTCCGATCGCAGCCGGAAAGGAGGTCGTGTGCGGATACCAGGAGAAAGATGGCGGCCACTGCGAGTCATGCACCTGGGTCAGAAGGCTGCGCTCCTGAGAAAAGGGGCATTTGATCGAATTGTGGCTGGTGCAGCACGAAGGCTCGGACCGGAACTTACCGGAGTTACCACAGAGGTTAATCCGGAACTTATTGATGAATTGTTAACCAACGGTGAAGCGATGATACCTGATTCTGGATTCAATGAATCTGCTGGAGGTCGAATCCTGATTGATGCCGAGAGCGGAGATTGCATTCCGGTCTGGACGGGTTCTCGATTGAGCCTGATGCTGGGTGAACCTGAATGTCGGATTCTGTGCATGCAAAGAGGATTGCAATACCACAGTGCAGAAGAAGAATAGCCTCTGAAGTTGAACGCTCTGTCACGACAATTGCGAAAGTCGTAGCATATGTTCAATAGCCTGCTACCAAAATACTCCAATCCCGGTGGAATGATGCTCGACGAGACCGATCGACGAATCATCTCAGTACTGCAGAGTGATGCTCGTGCATCGATGCGAAGCATCGCTGAGCAAGCGGGCGTCTCCTTAGGGACTGTGAGCAATCGTGTGCGAAGGCTGGAGGGAGCTGGGGTGATACGCGGTTATAGCGTGCAGCTGGACCCTGAACTATCTGGATGGGAACTCACGGTTGTAATCGGGCTCCGTATTCAGAAGGGCAGACTAATTGAGATACAGGAAAAAATCGCGAAAGACAACCGAGTCTACGGGGCTTACGACGTGACAGGTGAATTCGATTCGATGATTATCGCTAGGGCCCGAGACAGAAGAGACCTCGATGATCTTTCGAAGAACGTGATTTCGATTGATGGTGTCGAGAGTTCAGTAACCCACCTTGTTCTCAACACCGTAAAAGAGAGTTCTACTGTACTTCCCGAGTAACTACTCCGGGTCATCCAGAAACTCCTCAATCATAGGATTCAGGTTGCGCGAGTGAGGGGCTAGTGCCTCGATGGTCCTAGCCTCCGGTTTCATCACTCTCAGAAGTACGGTCCGCAAATCCTCATCGACTGGAATGTCCATTGCCATCAATCGATCCCTCAGTACTGTCTGTAGCCTCCCCCCAGTCCTGTCCCAGTCCATCAGTAGAATCAATGGCGGACCCTTGTCAACAAGATTTCGGGTCCCATAGGTGTCGTGTAGATATGCGACTAATCTCGATCTATCCCAGCCTCTGTTGATTCGCTCTACGATGCCGGAGAATCCAAGTTCTCTGAGTGCCTTCTCATCTCTCAATCCCTCGACTAGGATTGGACAATCGGGATTGCCCTCTCCGGAACGGTTCCTTCTGATGCTTGACGCAATCGCCTTGGCGGCGGCTCGAAACCGAATCTCTCTGTCCGGAGGGCCTACTCTACGAGCACGTTCATCGGCCCAATCTCCCTGCCCTTCTCTCTCTGACATCTCAGCCACCTATCATATGGGCGACATGCCTCGATTTCGAGGTGAATCCGAGGTCATGTGGTTATGGCTCATGAGGAGGTTCTCTTGAACTCGTCCATCGAGCTTCTAGTTTGGGCCTTCCGGATGATGATTCCGCGATACTTATGAGGGGGTTTCGTGCGCATTGCATCAGGGGATTGGGATGGATAGCATTACACCTCTATTCGATGCTATTTGGGATGACTACATGTTCTGGTCGATAGTGGTCGGCGCCGTCGCTTTCGGTTGGCTCTACCACCACTCCTTCTTCTATCGCGCAAAGGAAGGAGAGAGTCCCAACATAGACGATCTAGAAGTGGGCGTATTTCCAAAGGAATACGATAATCTCAGACTCGAAGTAGCATGGACTGTTCTGCCCTTTATTCTCATAGTCTGGCTGACCTACATCTCATGGGCTCCTCTAGATGCGGTTTGGAGTCAGACTGGTCCTGACGGCTACCACGGTAGCGAATGTGAAGAAGGACAATCTTCGAACAATTATATCGATTCAAGTGGATATGTCAGATCAGATTGCTACCACGATATTGGCATAGAAGGTCAGCAGTGGTTTTGGGAGTTTGACTGTTACGGACTTTCCGAAGAATTGTGTTCTACAGGTTATGCCACTGTCGAGGGCGAGCTAAAGCCTCACCTCATACTGAAGACTGGAGAGACCTATCTCGCTACGATGACTTCGATTGATGTTACTCACGCTGTGAAGAATCATGACTTCGGGATGATGGAGGATGTCGTTCCCGGGCAAGTGACATACCTATGGATGCCCGCTGTTGAGGAGACTTCTTTTTTGATGCTTTGTGCAGAGTACTGTGGTGACAATCACGCATACATGACGGCACAGATTTCTGTGGAGTGATTAGATGAGTAAGAGTTCGACTTCGCATAGGCTCGCCTTGATGGCTATGCTTGCTTTTGCCATTGTCGTCGTACCTGCAGTAACCTCGCTGCCATCCGGCATATCTGGTGTCAAAGACACAGGGTGCAACTGCCACGGTACAGAAACCAGCTCTTCGGTGACTGCTTCTATCTCTGGCCTGCCTGAAACATACAACGCATCAGAGACGTATGCGGTTACTGTCTCGTTCTCGGGCGGACCAAGTGTCGATGGCAACATGAACCTAGGAGGATTCAATCTCTGGGCGAGTGATGGTACATTCGCAACTGCGGATGACTCAACTCAACTATGGGGACCAGCCGAGGCCAGCCACTCCGAGTCCGGTAACGACCAGCGGAGTTGGACTCTGGACTGGACCGCTCCCGAGAATGGAGCCAATGTCGATTTCGTCCTGCATGTGAACTCGGTGAATGGTAACGAAGGTGATGGCGGTTCCAGCGGGGACATGTGGAATCGGGCTGATGTCACAGTACTCGGATTCGGAGACGCCCCTCTTCCTGACGTTGACCCGTTCAAGGTACTAGCCGCTCTAGTGGTAATCTCTGGTGTGATGCTGTCGATTGTCGTCGCGTACATCTTCTACAGGAAGAATCCTGACAGTTTCGATTGGGAAAACTTCGCTCCTTGGATTTCCGAGTGGCTGACTAGTACCGACCACAAGAAGATAGGAACTCTGTACTTCGTTCAGGGTCTCTTCTTCCTCGGAGTAGGTGGAATCATGGCTCTGATGATGAGGATGCAGCTTGCAGTCCCAGGTAACGACTTCATCTCACAGGACTATTACAATCAATTCTTCACCTTGCACGGTACGACGATGATTTTCCTAGCAGCGATGCCGCTGATAGCCGGATTTGCCAATTGGATCGTCCCTCTACAGATAGGAGCTCCCGACTTAGCCTTCCCTCGCCTCAACGCGATGTCGTTCTGGCTCCAGCCCGTTGCAGCCCTACTAATCTTCACAGGAGTGTTTAGCGGTCAGGGTGCTGACACAGGATGGACTGGTTACGCCCCTTATGTCGTGACCGAAACCACTCACTCAGGAGTCAGTATGTGGGCTGCAGGGCAGTTAATGTTGGTAGCATCTTCAACGTTGACTGGGATTAACTTCCTCACCACAATGGCGGTAATGCGAGCGCCCGGAATGGGCTGGTTCCAGATGCCTCTTTTCACCTGGTCTATACTGGTCGCCAATCTGATGTTGTTCCTTTCCATCCCTGCATTCGGTGTCGGTCTGATTCAGGTATATCTAGATCGTACTATTGGAACTGCATTCTACGATGTCGCAGCCGGAGGAGATCCGTTGCTGTGGAGTCACTTGTTCTGGTACTTCGGGCACCCTGAAGTGTACGTTGTCATAGTTCCCGCCTTCGGAGTGATATCGGAAGTCATCGCCACCAGTGCCCGAAGGTCGATTTTCGGATACAAGTCGATGGTCTACGCCATGGCAGGAATCGGTCTAGTTTCGTTCATCGTATACGGTCACCATATGTTCACCTCAGGTATGTCGCCAACACTTCGATTCGTAACTATGCTTACTACTATGTTAGTTGCCGTGCCCACGGGAATCAAGATTTTCAACTGGCTCAAAACGATGCATGGAGGTTCTCTAGTCTACAGGACGCATACTCTGTGGACTCTGGGCTTCTTGGTGACATTCACTCTGGGTGGAATCTCTGGTATGTTCTTCCCTTCTATGGCAATGGATGTGCACTTGCATGAGACATACTTCGTTGTTGCCCATTTCCACTATGTGCTGGTGGGTGGAACGGTCTTCGGATTCTTCGCTGCGATATACTACTGGTATCCAAAGATGACTGGAAGGATGCTGGATGAGAGGTTGGGTGTGCTACACTTCCTTACTGCATTCATCTCCTACAACGCACTGTTCTGGCCTATGCACAGGCTAGGTGTCGTGGGTATGATTCGTAGGACTCATACATACTACATCACTACTGACGACTTCAATGCCCTGCCCGAGTGGTCTGCAGACTGGAACATGCTGATTTCTATATCGGCATTCCTCTTCTTCGCTAGCAATCTGATTATGGTCTACAATATGATCAAGTCACTAGTCAGAGGAGAAAAGGCTCCTGCTGACCCATGGGGCGGCTGGTCATTCGAGTGGATGACTACTTCTCCTCCTCCTACGCCAAGTTTCGATCCACACAACCTACCTGAACTCAAGGATGCAAACGAACATGTAGCCAATGAGCCGGGTATTTTCGGACAGATTTTCCGCAGATTGATGGTTTCAGATGATTCACCAGAGGAGGGTTCGCATTGAGCGGTGGTTACCACGATCATGAAGACCATCCCAGTCCATGGGGGCCACACGATTGGGGCCATGGTGCCCCGCACAACTCTTGGTCGCCGCTGGTGATGTCAATTGGAATTGGAGTATTCTTGCTGACCTTCGGAGGTCTGTTCAGTTTCGGCGAGTTCGACATGTGGTACCTACCTCTGGTTATCGTAGGTATAGCGGTAATCGGTATTGGGCTGTTTGTCTGGTGGAGACAAGATATGTCATTCGATGGAACATACGAACCAATATCTACTGGAGTTCCTTTCAAGCACATCCAGATTAGGAAGGTCGGGATGTGGGTCTTCCTGATGTCTGAGATGATGATTTTTAGTTCTCTATTCTCCACCTACATGCGTTACAGACAGGGAATTCCAAGGTGTGACACCATATTCGAAAGAGGGATGTTCGACCCCGTCACCAATCCCGAGGGATGGCAGGACGGAGTCGCAGTCACCTGCTTTGAGCCGGCCAGCCATCTGATTGCATCTAGTTGGTTCCATCTGGCGCCTGGGGCCATCAACACCTTCGCCCTGATCATCTCTTCATTCACTATCGTACAGGCCCTGCGCTGGGCGCACAAACCAGTGGGTAGCGTGGACGAGGAAGTTCGAAGGAAGCGCATCTACAGATACCTCGGTGCGACAACCCTGCTTGCGACCCTGTTCCTGACGCTGAAGATGGTTGAGTGGTTCATCGGCTTCCCGCTACCCGAGTTCCTACACGAGTACAATCACGGTGACTCCACCATCAAGTCGCTATACGCCGAGCATTACCTAATCACCAACGACCATTACTCGCATCACTCCTACGT
Organism: Methanobacteriota archaeon; assembly: GCA_002727275.1. Lineage (GTDB taxonomy): Archaea > Thermoplasmatota > Poseidoniia > Poseidoniales > Thalassarchaeaceae > Thalassarchaeum. The sequence goes on along the minus strand of PBWO01000028.1, from coordinate 5,952 downwards.
CGATGAGGCGACTGGTGCTCACATGATAGCAAACATCCGAGTCAGTGCTACTCTGTTCTATGTCACTACTGGAACACACGGTTTGCACGTGCTAGTTGGAATCGTTGGGCTGGCGTATCTAACATTCAAGGCCTGGACTGGGGCTTACAACCCTCAGAGCGCTGTGTCAATTGAGTACTTCGGATTGTACTGGCACTTCGTCGACTTGGTCTGGGTTCTAGTCTTCCCATTCTTCTATCTGTATTGAGGTAATCACATGTCACACAAGATTCTCGGAGTAGATGCATACTGGATGAACTTCTACGGCCTGATGATTCTCACACTGATTGAGGTGCTTGCAGTTGGGGCTGACTTAGGCTCTACTGCAGAGGACCTAGGGATGACTGAAAGGCAGATTACCCTGTGGATTCTAACTATTATCGCGATTCCAAAGTTCATCATGATAGCTGCAATCTTCATGCATCTGTGGGGCGAGAATGATTCTGGAATTCTGACATTAACAGCACTGTTCCCGGCCTTCTTCATCATCATCATGGTTCTGTTCATCGGACTTACTCATCCAGATGCAGGAATTGGTCTACCTGACTGGTGTAGACCGGGTAACTACGGCCTTTGAGTCCGAAAGGATTCATGGATAACTACCCTCTCGCAAGACTGCTGCAGACGTCGCTTAGCCTGGTATAGCGCCGGATTTGAAATCCGGTGTCCTTGTGACTCGGGAGTTCAAATCTCTCCGTCTGCGCCACTTACTCATTCGGAATCGAGNCTGCGCCTCGCACNGTCAACTGNTCATCATGATACTGCATNGTGGCNGGNGTGGTAATTACCGCNTCNCCATCCACTCCTATCATTANAGGAGANTCNGAAGAAGTTGAGATTTCGAACTTCTTGGCATTCTGCATAGTTATTCCCCATTTNCCAANATGTTTTCCCTTCTTTACTGGGNNCATCAACATCAGCATCTGTNNCTTCGACANACCCCATGCCATAACCAAAGAGCAGTGNCCTTGGGTAGGTCTTGCNCCNGGNGCTANCTTGTAGCCACCNCCGAAGGTTTGGCACTGACTCATGCAAAANAGACCTGAGAGGTCTACTTCNATTGGTTCTCCTCCATCGATTTTGAGTTCTCCTGTCTGCTTCTTCCAAGAAATAATTGCCTTAATGCCGAGTAGATCGTACTTCCTCGGTCCTCTAATTCTCTTGAATTGGCCCTCATCTTTCATTCGATTGATTACCGACGTAACTCCGCCATCGCACTCTAGGAAGCTCCAGCGAACTAGGTTGCCGGGGGTCTCAGGATTTCCGTTACATTCGCGAGGAATCGGAGCGGCCTTGGAGGGATGGTCAGGCGCAGGTGGGCCCTCTATTCTGAGGGAGCCGACTCTGCGATTAGTTCCACTGGCCAGAATATCAATCGCACCTTGTAAGTCTGGAAATTTATTTCCTTTTGGGACGGGTATGCCGTGTGCTCTTGCGTAGTCGTTGCCGGTTCCCATGGGAAGGATACCCATGACCTTGTTCGAGCCTCGTAGGCCCGATGCGACCTCGTGCACGGTGCCATCTCCACCTACGGCTACGACCATTTCGTGGTCTGCGTTAATCAGACTCTTTGCGATGTCCATAGCGTGACCCGGTGCCTCGGTCTGATGCAGGTCAACATCAAACCCAGAGTTGGCGAGAGCCTGTTCAAATTCGTCCCACTGCTTGAGTGACAAGCCATCCCGGGCGTTCGGATTGAGGATGCAGGCGATGCGGGTCATGAGGTTCTCAGGAATGGTTTTCGACTTGAATCCTGCCAATACAAGAAATGATGAGTGAGGGGCGTTCCCACATGCTGTAGATGGGGTCTGACGAGGAATTCATGCAACACGCCCTAGGGCTTGCTGAGCGTGGTAGGAGGAGAGTAATCCCCAACCCCATGGTTGGCTGTATTCTAGTTAAGGATGGAAATGTAATCGCCGAGGGTTGGCACGATCATATCGGAGGATTACATGCCGAGCAGATGGCAATTGCTGATGCCGAGACTAGAGGTATTTCTCCTCAAGGATCGACTGCCTACATCACTCTCGAGCCTTGCAATCACTTCGGAAGGACTCCTCCATGTACTGAGGCTCTGCTATGGGCCGGAGTGACTCATGTCGTCATCGGTTCGGACGACCCGAACCCGACTGTCCGAGGTGGTGGTTGTGAAGCCCTGAGGCAAGCCGGCGTGGAAGTTCAGGAGGGAGTTCTCGAGGATGAGTGCCGTGAACAGATGCGTGAGTTCATTCATTGGTGTGAGAGTAAGCGCCCATACGTACTGCTGAAGGCCGCAGTGGATCCGCTTGGCAGGATAGATGGCGAACAGTCGCAACCGGCTGAGAGATTCAGTTCAGAGGCTTCGCTGGAGATTGTGCACCAGTTGCGCTCCGAATCGATGGCGATACTGGTTGGAATCAATACGGTGATTCGGGATAATCCTACTTTGACTGTCAGAGGGCCCGATATAGGACCTAGAGATGCACCTCTGAGAGTAGTTATCGACCCTAGTGGCAGAATTCCGAGTGAGTGCAAATTGATGCAGGATGAATCAGCTCCCACACTGATAATTCACTGCGAAGACCCTAATCAGACTGACGATTCTCCTCATGTAGAGAGGATAGTGTTGCCTGACGATGATGGGGAGATATCAGTGGAGAGGATTCTAGACATGCTTGGTGATCGAGGAGTGCAGTCACTCATGGTAGAAGGAGGGGCTGACACATGGAGGCGTTTCTTAGCCGAAGAAGCAGTGGATAGGGCGCACCTTTGTCGCTCACCATTCGAGCTTTCTGGAGACCACGGGGTCGTCTTCGAAGAGCACGAATTGACAGCTGCCGGGCTCCGTAGAGTCTCTTTACGCGATGTCGACGGGGACGAAGTCAGTAACTGGGAGAAATAGTGGTGGACTGTACAGGATTCGAACCCGTGTCCTAGCGTCCGAAGCGCCAGATGATATCCAGACTACACCAACAGTCCGAACATTGGCGAGAGCCCACCCGTCTTCAATCCGCCGGATGACAGACGACAACCATCCTCGCAAGGCTACTATGTACTCTGACAGGTGTTCTGAGCACCGGCTTCCATCCTCTTTCGATAATCATCGGTTCAAGTTCACTCCATGGCATGCCCATAACCTCTACATCATCACTAGGGGTGGCCTGCAGCGCCTCAGGAGTGGTCGGTAGCATCGTGCTAAGTGTGCCTTCAGAATCGATTCTGTGAGCCGCTGAAAGAGCTTCGAAGAAAGGGTCCATGTCCTTCCCTGAGGTCCATGAACTGCGCCCGTAGGGCGGGTCGAACACAAATGAGCATCCCTTTCTGCTGCCCCACAGAGAGTGGATTCTTGAGACATCGCAGACCTCCACCGTGGCTTCAACACCGAACGAAGCGAGATTCTCGAGAGTTCCCTCGACCATCCTTGAGTCCAAGTCACTGGCTAGAGTTTCAATTCCCTGCAAAGCGGCTTCGATTGCGATACCCCCCGTTCCGCAGAACGGATCAATTACGGTATTGGTCTCCGATGTGCGACGGTGGGCCAGTGAAATTAGCAGTCTGGCCTGTCTTGGATCTAGCGATATAGGTTGGAAAAACGGCCGTTCGGTTGGAGCCCTTCCAGAGTAACTCTCTCTTTTCCAATAGGGATGATTCAGTCCCCAAACAACGATTGGGCTATTCTGTCCAATGTCATCACGATGTATGGGGCCGTCTTCAGGTCCCGAGATGACTACTGAGATTATGTTCTCGGGGTTTTCGAGGTCGACTGGTCTCGATTTGCTTGAAACCTGAGCCCCGACCTCCTTGTCGATGGTACTCCGGGAGAAACCGGGAATACCTACTCCCAATCTGCGTGTTCTGACTGCAAAACTTCCCTCTGGCAGATTTTTTTGTGCCCAATCAGCAATTTTCTGACTCAAATCCTCCTGCGAGGCTTGCGGATTGACCCAATATCTTCCGGAATCGGAAAGGACCTCATCGAGCAGAGCCGCTCTAGAAAGTCTCTCGAGAGATGATTCAGTCAGAGGAATGTATAGGACTCTAGGGTTGATGATTTCGATTGGACCGGTCAAAGCCTGAATCTCGGCTCTGAACAGCAAGGGATGCAAACCGCTCCCAATCAAAGTCAGACCCTGCACTCGAGCACCCCAATTAGTGTCTAGGTGGGCTTCATCCCTAAATGTCTCGACCGTTACCGTGGACCAACGCCGGCGGGGGGATAGCGAGAATGGGCTGTAACTTACGTGATTTGGCGGTCATTGAGTCTCTTGAAATGAGTGAATTGTCAGGTCAGCGTGTAGCTGTAGATGTCTTTCTGAACGCCTACCAGTTCATCACCAGCCTGACTGGTCAGGATGGAAAGCCACTATCGTACAACGGCAAGCCAGTTGCACACCTGATGGGGTTCCTTGATCGTACCACAGTAATGCTGTCCGAAGGTATCGATCCTGTGTTCGTATTCGACGGTAGGCCACACGAGTTGAAAATTGAGACGCTCAAGGGTCGCAAGGAGCGTAAACTGGAGGCGGTCTCTCGATGGGAGGCTGCTGTCGAGGCGGGGGACATGATTGCGGCTAAGAAGCTCGGCCCACAGACCGCAGAGTATACTCCTGAGATGGTTTCTGAGACCAAGCGACTGTTTGAGTTGCTTGGAGTGACTTGGGTAGAGGCTCCTATGGAGGCAGAAGGTGCAGCAGCTGTACGGTGCGCCAACGGAGAAGTCGGTGCTGTTGCCAGCCAAGACTGGGATACTCTACTCTATGGTGCGCCGATGATGGTGCGAAACCTCACCTCACACGGCACTAGGAAGTTTGGGCGCGTCCTGCAAGCAGAGAAGGTCGTGCTGGCTGACACTCTAGCAAAACATGAGATCACTCACGAGCAATTGGTTGATCTAGGAATCATGATCGGAACTGACTTCCACCCTGGAATCAAGGGAATTGGTCCCAAGACCGGACTCAAGTTGATTCGCGAACATGGCACCATTGAGGCGATTGCTGAGGTCAAGGGATTCGAAGTACCTGAGAGGCTCGATGAGATTCGTTCACTGTTCCTAGAGCACCCGACCACCGGTGAGCCTTTGCCGAAATCTGTTCACGCCGTCGAGGAGGACTTGCGTGACTTTCTTCAGAAAGAGCGTGGCTTCTCAGATGGGCGTGTCCAGCGTGCCTTGGATCGGCTTACTAGTGTAGCACGGCTACGCTCTTCGAGCCAACCGACATTGTTCGATTTCTAATGGGGCGGCTCACCCGGGGACTGAAACGCCCCCGGAGAGCCTGTCTCCGCGTTGTCATCTCGACGAGCGGGCTGGCAGAATCAAGAAAGACTTGGCAATCAGAGAATGCCGTTGTCTTCTTCGTCGTCTGGGATGCCGTCGCCATCGTCGTCATCGTCTAGATGATCGGGGATGCCGTCGTTATCGTGGTCAAACTGACCAGTCATGTCCCAGCCGTCGTTCTGCTCGAACCAGTCGGAGAGCCCGTCGTTGTCATCGTCGGTGTCAATCATGTCGGACAGACCATCGTTGTCGTGGTCGTACCTCCAGACTCCAACTATGCCATCGAGTTCGTCGACGTCGAGGATGTCATCGTTGTCATCGTCAGGGTCGACACCATCGTTTAGTCCGTCGTTGTCGTGATCGCGCGAGTAGTCCTCGCCGTTCGGTCCAACGTCGTTCCAGTTGTCAATGCCGTCGTTGTCGATGTCGAAGTCCCAATTGTCAGCGATGCCATCGTTGTCGTGGTCGTAGATGTCGGTGTTCGGGTTGCCGTCATTGACTTCCTCACGGTCGTCTATGCCGTCGCCGTCGTCATCATCGTCCTCTGCATCATCGATGCCGTCGTTGTCGTGGTCCTCCGGGTGGTCATCCTGGTTGTCCGGGATGCCGTCGTTGTCATCGTCGAAGTCGAGATCATCTGGGATCCCGTCGCCGTCGTT
>PBWO01000027.1 GCA_002727275.1 Methanobacteriota archaeon | reverse complement strand
GACATGAAGTGGTAGGCTGCCTGCTCTGGGCTTAGTTTGGAAAGAGGGGGCAATACACCAAAGGCATCGCAGGTCAGGAATACGACATTCTTCGGGTTCCCAGCCATCGAATCAGGAGTGCGGTTCTCGATGTACTCAATAGGATATGAACCTCGGGTGTTCTGGGTCAATGAGCCGTTGTCGAAGTCGGGAGTTCCGTCTGCATTCAAGACTACATTTTCGAGAATAGAGCCGGGCATCTTGGTGGTTGCATAAATTGCCGGCTCATCCTCCTCTGAGAGTCGTATCAACTTGGCATAGCATCCCCCCTCGAAGTTGAACACACCATTGTCTGACCAGCCGTGCTCGTCATCTCCAACCAGTGCTCTTCCGGGATCAGCGGAAAGGGTCGTCTTCCCGGTTCCTGAGAGGCCGAAGAACAGTGCTGTGTTGTCACCGTCAGTATTTGCTGAACAGTGCATAGGCAGCAGTCCCTTTGCTGGTAGGATGTGATTCATGATGGTGAAAATCGCCTTCTTGATCTCGCCCGCGTAGTGAGTGCCGCCGATGATAACCAACTTTCTGTCGAGAGCGATGATTACGAACACGTCGGAGTTGACTCCGTCACTCATGCTGGACTGCAGATCGGGAGCATGTAGGATTGTGTACTCAGGAACATGGTTGACCAGTTCTTCGTTGGTCGCGCGCACGAACATATTGTGCATGAAAGCCGCATGCCAGGCCTTCTCTGTCACTAGTCGAACAGGCATCCTATATTCAGGGTCAGCCCCACAGAATGCATCCTTGACAAACAGATTCTCGGCTGCATTTAGATGGTTTCGGGTCTTGGCCAGTAACCTCTCGAAAACAGCTGGAGCGGTTGGTCTGTTGACCTCGCCCCACAGAACTTCCTCCGCCATTCCATCCTCATCTACGATGAATCGATCATTGGGGGAGCGTCCTGTCCTTTCCCCTGTGGTGGCCAAGAGAACCCCTTCGGCCGTGAGTTTGGCTTCTTTCAATTCCACGGCCGTCTCATGTAGGGTCTCCCATCCTAGATTCCAGTGGACTGAGCCCTTTGGATCCAAGCCATGAGAGGCTAGAGGGGTGGCAAAGTTACGGGAGTCGCCGGACATGGTGGATGACTCCATGACGCCCTACGCCAAGATTCTCCCTTCAAGCGTTGCGGCTATGTCGTGACTTCGAATCTCTCGGCGAAGCCGGCTTCTTCGGGGTTCTGGAGGGGGATGCGATTATGCGGGAGCGGCTTCGGTAACGAGCCGATGGATGGCGAAGAGCGCGATGACAGAATCATCCGAGAGAAGGAGTTTCGACGCTCTATCGACATCGATTTGGGTGATTTCGAGGTTCCTGAAGAAAGGAGTGAAGAGAGTCGGGAAGAGCTCGCTTCTGCTGTCGATGAGGCGCTTGGAGAGATGTTTGACCCGTTCAAGAAACCTGACGGAACTGAGGCCGGCGCAATCCAAGAAGATGGTACAGTTCCCGTCGCTCCTGACCGCGACATTGTGACTGAGATTGCTGTTGAGGGCGAGAAGGGTGTAAACTGGGGTCTGATGATTGCGATGATTTTGGTCTACAGTGCCATCGGGGTGCAGGCTGGACTTGCGCTATCACCCCTACTGGCCATCGCTGTTCTTGTTCTGCTAGCCTCGGTTGGTTTTGCTCTAGGAGAAATTTGGGTTCCCAATCAGAGTATGAAGATTCTAGGAGTCACATGGGTGATAATCTCGATGAAGGTACTCTATGGACTTGCAATTGAGCTCAACAGATGGGACTACATCGGACTCGAAGCATTGGGTGCTCTTCTGCTGGTTTTAGTTGCAGTCAACGTGTTCGTTGCATATCGCCACGACCACGATGCGATTGCTGCGCAGTCCACCCTTGTTCTGCTGGCAATCGGATCGACTGCGGGCTCAGTACTAGGTGAGACCGGTGTTGCCGGCATGATTCTTGTCGCAACCCTGCTTGTGCACGGATTGGCTCTGCACCGTCAATCCGGCAATCTAGCGGCTCTGGGTGTGGCAGCATCCAATCTGTGGATTGGTATGCATGCGATTACTGGTGGATTTGAGCTAGGATCTCTGAGAATTCTTGCACTCGATGACTCGCTTCTCCTGTTTATTCTGCTGATGGTTGTATCGGCAATCAATGCGACCATTGCAGCCCGCTTCGCGCGCGAGGAGAATTGGTTCTCACAGGCGTTCAAGGCAGTCGGGTTGGGTCGGCCTGGACTCTGGGGTGTCTCCGTCTCGATGGGTATGGTGGGCGCTCTGCTTGCCGTNGCCTCCAGTCGCGAGGATGTCGGGTACGCTTTNGGAATGGTTTCGTTCCTAGGCGCCTGCTTCGGAGGCTCGTATCTTGTTGTCAGAGGCGTAGACTCGGTGCGTGTGATGATGCCTCTGGGAATTGGGGCAATCCCACTGGTTGCGATACTAGTCCTTGGAGAAGATTCTGGAGATCTTATCGCATGGTTAGACTCGTACGAACTGTTCACAATTCTAGCCGCTATCGTCACTGGTTTTGTCTTACTGCGTGATCAGGACAGGGTGACTGACAGGGTACTCTGGATGGGTTCTGTGGTGGTGCTGACCCTGCTCGTCATACTGGTTCCTTCAGAGGCTTCCGCCGCTGGTGGAGATGGAGGAGCTTTGCTGTTGGTTCTACTAGCAGTGATGCATATTGGAACAGCAGTATTGGCCGTAAACAGAGAGTCTCCGGCGCTGGCAGGAATCACCGTACTGCTGCCTTGGAGTTGGGTGCTAATAGAGGAGTTGGCAGAGGAGGCAATCAGAACTCTGCTAGTCGCCAACGACAAAGTCGATCCAGGTAGTTTGGTCGATCTGGAACCGTTTCCTCTAGGGGCGTATCTAGCCACCGCTTGCATTCTCATGGTAGTGGTCAATGTCAGAATGGGAGAAGGGGGTGTCAATCTAGCATCCAAGTTCCTCGGACTGAGCGAGGTCTCAGCCTCTGTTCGTGACTCAGGGGCTCTGCAATTGTGGACCATTGGGCTGTGGCTACCAATGCTGACTATCCTATTGATGTCTCAGTTCGGTGGATTCAACGCGATTACACTGATGATTCTGGTCTCGATGTTAGTCATTCTACATCTAGCGTGTGAGGTCTCGGGTCTGAGGATTGGTGAGCCGATGTCAATGGCTGCCATTCTGACTGTCTCAATAGTCGCAATACAATGGAGGAATGGTATGTTTGTTCCTCTCTCGGTCTTGCTATGCATGAGTCTGATGGTTCTGATGTTCACAAGAGGCGGTTCTCGTGAGAGTCTCTACACCGGCGGATTGGTGCTGATGAGTATGCCGATCCTGCTGGCTCTATCCGGCCGAGAGCCGGTTCTGGAACTGGCTTCCAGCGATGTTTTTCCAGACTTCGACTCCGCAATAGTCTCAGTCGGACTTGCAGCTGGTGTGCTGGCAATCTATATGCCTCGCTCAGGCAGTATCGAGAAACTGCTCAACCCCGCTCTCGCAGCCCTCTGGCTGATGGTGATTACAACCGCGTTGGCATACTCGGAGGAGGATCCCTATGCCTCAGGCTGTTCACTCGCGATGTTTGCGATAAGCTCGATTTGGCTAGTTGCCAGGGGAGAGATTCGCGCCGAACTCAAGAGTATCTCGAAGAGAGATGCTAGAATCCAGATGGCCGTTGAGGCAGGCAAGGGTGGAGAAGGAGAGATTTCGACCTACGACCCGATTCTCGGCGAGATGGAGGCAAAGCGAAGGAAGAGTCGGGTCAAGGCAGAGACCGATGACTTGGCTGAGTTGTACACTTCCGATGTCAGCCACAGGCCTACAGTGGTCCTTGCAATCCTTGCCTTAGTACTAGGTTCGGGAGTGCTCATCGGGCTCCTCACGGGGCCAAATCCACTACTGCTCGTGACTACGGGTGTCTTCCTAACTGCGCTGATCGCCATAGCTAGGGCTAGGACCGAACGCCTCGATCTTGAGTTGCCGCACATCTTAGGCATGGAGATGCCAATCGCAGCAGCGATAATTGGTCTAGTAGCCATTCATGTAATCTCTCACTTGGGACCTGGGAGCAGCAACAGGGATCTCCTCGATATGGCTGTACTGATTGCTCTACTACTCGCATTGTCAGCGATATCTCTGATTGGGAAGGACAGGTTGTTGGATAGAATCCCAATCGCATTAGATTGGATTGTTCTACCACTGCTAGCGGGAAGGATGCTTGGAGCAGTGATGGTCGAGGCACTTCCCTTCCCACTCACAATCGATCCGTTTGAAGGAGATATGCTAGAATGGAGATTACCTTGGATACTGCTAGAATCTGTACTGATACTTTGCGTGTTCGCGGACATCTTTGTTGACAGGAAGAGAGTGGAATTGGATCGAGGTGACTGGAAGGGAGCCTCGGGGAGAGGGGCAAGGAGCCTATTCATCGTCTTGCTATCTTTCGGTCCGGCTGGAATACTCGCAGTAGCCAGTTGCATAGAGCAAGGTTTGAGGTATCGTCAGCCGACTGCAGTAGGAATTGCGATTCCAGCGGGTTTAATTGCTCTATTATCCACTGATCCTTGGTTCAAGACTTCAATCGAAATTCTGCCCGAAATCACCTTGTTTACAGGACTGGTCCTATTGTCATTATGCGCGTTGACTGTGCCTCTAAAGGGTGAGAAGTGGACAATGATGCTGGCTGTGAACTCTCACATGCTACTGATTATGATTGGAATTGGAGGATATGCAACCTCAATAGTATTGCCAGCGCTACTGATTGTGCTTTCAACCACGGTATGGGTCATCGGTATACTGCAACTACGCAGAGTTCTCAGAATCTGGGGTCTGGCTGATCTGATACTGGCTATCTTGGTAGCACTAATATTCGTTCAGGGCATTACCGAACCTGTCACGTTGCTGACCGCCTTGATAGTAGTAGCAATCGAGCTTGGTGTGGTTTCATGGCTAGGTCAGCGCAACGAAGAAGCGCTCCTGCAGGACTGATGTCATACTCGACTCTAGGCACAACCGATTACGCCAACGTTGATGGCAGACGGTCGTCACACAGATGCTGTGACGAGGTCTTGGATATCGGATACCCCCGACGAGGTCGAGCATCCTACGATACCTCTCGGAATCAACGAAATGGCGGTTCCCAGAGCAACTCTGATGCTCTCGATAGGCACCGCTGTAGTGCTTTTGTTCTCGGCCATATGGGTGGGTTTCGCAGTGTGGAATTTTAGCGCCGATCTAGAGGATTCCTTCGGCCCCCCAGTAGATGCTCCTGAGATTGATGGCAGATACTCCTGGGAGGTTGATTTGCTATTCGACACCTGTATGGCTAGAGAGGGTAACTGGCAGTGGCCCGAAAACCTCTCGGGACAGGATGATGTATTCCTTTACCCGGGTGAGTTACGTTGTGACTGGGAGCACCAAGGAGACGGTGACCGGGCTACCTTAGTGGTATACAACAGAGGTAATGAGTCAGTAGATCTGGTACTGGAGATTCTCGGTTCAGGGGTGCTGTTCTCTGCTGAGAGCGATACCAGTGATGTGATTACTCTGCAAGCCAATGAGAGTGGTTTCCGTGAAATCGAGTTGACAGAAGATTTGACGGAAGGCGAGTTCACAGTTGTAGCTAGTCATCTCTCAGTGGTCAATGCAGAGGTGCTGTTAGATGTTGCAGTGTTCAAGGGATCTGAGGAGAGAGAGCTTCACATCAACGATAACGACCGGATTGAAGTTCACTACGTGCTCTGGGATGCAGATACAGGTGAGCAACTCGATGAGGGTGACCTCGTTGTGACCGCCGGAAATGACCCTACTTACATCGATGGTTTCGGGTGGTCGGCCATTGGACTCGATATAGATGGTGATAGAGGCCTTCTTCCCGGGATTACCACAGGCACCACGCACACCACCCTACTTCCTCCTCCAATTGCATATGGCAACAGCGAGGGACATGAATTGGAGCATTCCTGGCTGCTTTTTGAATTGACCATCAATCGCGGTCCGATAACCTAGGTGCGCGAAAAAGACTTGACTGAGTTGTAGGAGGGGGCGATGTGATGGATGGAGATGGACACACGGCTCTCAACCCTTCAGCGGGCATAGCCACAGAGGCAAAGAAAAGGGTTCAGGCGTCTTCTGCTAGGCGGGGCGAGCCAGAATTTCACATGACTGATGATATGCGACGTCTCTCCACACCTTGGTTCGTAGCTCTCGCTCGTGCACAGCGGATAGATGACGATTCTCTGCCTGCAGGGGTCATCCTGGATGCCGCGGCAGGTTCAGGAATCCAACTCATCGCCTACGGTAGGGAGTTGGAGCGCCCCGTTCTAGGAATAGAAAGAGATGGGAATATAGCGGTTCTATGTGCTGCTAACATGTACATCAACTCGAAGGAAGATAAGTTACAAAGATCGATGGATAGGGTCGTCATTGGTGATGGGTCCGATTCGGAAGGAGTGATGACAGAGTACTGGAGTAGTCTCAGAGAGGCTGGTACAAGAGCCCATCCTCCGATTGCGATGCTTCATTTGGACCCAGCCAGACCGACAGATGCTCAGAATCATGACATCGATGAGATGGAGCCTTCGGTCGCTTCTATCCTAGAAGGATGGGCGGATCAACTTCAGAGTGGCCCCAACGGGCCCGCAGTTCTCCTTGATCTCTCTCCTAGACTCGGAGAGGATCAGCGAGGATTAGTTGAAGCCAATGTCAGAATGGCCCTGCCCGGAGCAGAGTTTACTTGGGAATGGTTGAGTCAAGGCGGTGGGCGTGTTGACCGATTGTCCTTGTGGATTGGGTCGCTGTCCTCTGAGGCAAGTAATCGCTGCGTCAGGATGGGTAGGAAGAACGTCATCGCTGAGATTGAAGGCAATCCTAGGCCATCTGAAAGTGTCGTGATGACTGAGCCACCGCCATATGGGGCTCATCTGACGATTGTTGACCCTGCACTTGTGCAGAGCGGTCTACAGGAAACTTGGCTTGAACAGGCGATGCGAGAGGATACGGGTTACAGTTGGCTTAGACTCGAAGGTCGCAGGCCGATGCTCATACACACTGATCCATTGGTCGATTCGGAAGAAGTTGAAGGGTTCGTTGTGGCTACCGGCGAGATTGTCCAGCACAGACTCAGGCCGCCAGAGCTTCACACAATCGACCAAGTCGCTTCCTCGGTCGGCAAGAATGGAATTGGTAAGATCACTCTGCGATGCACTCTAGATCCCGAGATTCAGCCCACAATTCAGCGAAGGCTCGACCGAGAACTCAAACAAATTGACGGTTCGAAGGGGTTCATGGTCGATATCGACCTAGAGCGCTCCTCGGGCACCCAGAGCCTGTATGTGGTCTGCAAAGAGTAGGTTTTGACGCCCCTTCGGGGCGGCCAATCGGTTCAAATAGGGAAGGTAGGTCGCCCAGATGCCCAATGGGCCACTGGGAAACCGGTGAACACGGGGGAACCGTAACAATGCCTGATGAAGCCGAACTAGGAGATGACTTCTCTTACATCCTGCGAATGGCGGACAGCGACATCGATGGTCTGCGACCAATCTCGATAGGACTGACTTCGATCAAGGGCATTGGTATGCGTACCTCCGAGCAAATCTGTCGCTTGGCGGGAATTGATGGTAAGACCCTTGGCGGTCACCTCAGCGACGACGAGCAGGACCGTCTAAGGACAGCTGTCGACGATTACGCAACTGCCGTTCCATGGTGGTTGGTCAACCGCCAGCGCGATCTTGAGACCAATGATGATGCTCATATCGTAGCTCTGGAGGTTAAGATGACTCGTGACGACGACATTGCAAGAATGGCAGGAGTCAAGGCATACCGAGGTATGAGGCATAGGAGCGGACACAAGGTCCGTGGCCAGAGGCTGCGCTCCAACGGTAGAAGTGGCGCGACACTGGGTGTAGAGCGTAAGAAGTGAGGTGATTAGATGGGAGATCCTAAGTTTGCAAGACCCAAGACTAGTACACCTACTCACCCTTGGAAGGCGGCGAGAATACAGCAAGAGTACGACCTAAGAGAGGAATACGGACTAAAGAAAATCAGTGGAAGAGGCGGTGGAAGGAGAGAGATTTGGCGTGAACTGTCAGCTCTTCGCCGCCACCGAAACCAGGCGATGAAACTAATCGGCAGAGTTGATACCTCAGAAGGACACTTCGCTCGCGAGAAGAATGACTTGGTGGAATCGCTCTATCGCAAAGGATTGTTGTCTGAGGGTGCGGGTATAGACGAGATTCTACAGATAACAGTTCAACATATGCTGGATAGGAGATTACAGTCTGTAGTCTACTACAAAGGACTGGCTCCTACCATGCGTTCTGCAAGACATCTAATTGTGCACGGACACATAAGTATCGGTGACCAGCGAATGACGGTTCCCGGATATCACGTACTAAGGGAAGAGCAGGACTTGATTCAGTACTCGTCTAATTCTCCGTACAATGATCCAGAACATGATTTTAGAAAGAGTTTGGAGTTATCCATTAGGGATAGAATATCTGATGAAGAGGATGAAATTCCTGAGCGCGATGCGGATGCCGAGTTCGTAGAGCAAATCAAGTCAGATTCGGCCAAGGCGCCTACCGTTCAGGATACGGTGCCAGAGAATGAGGGAGGTAAGTCAAATGACTAGGAAGGCTATCCTGCATATCTATACTACCCACAACAACGTGCTCATGACCGCTACTGATTTGACCGGTGCAGAGACAATCTGCAAGGTCTCAGGTGGAATGGTAACTAAGGGTGGGAGCGACTCTGGGGGCCAGTTTGCCTCAACTAGAGCCGCCGAGCGAATGGCTGAGATGCTGGCTGAGAAGGAATTCAGCCAAGTTATTGTCAAGTATCGCGGCGCTGGAGGGAACCGTTCTCACAATGCACCGGGCGCGACCTCCGCAATCAGGGCCCTGACCCGAGCCGGAGTACAAATAACCCGAATCGAAGACGTTACCCCCGTAGCGACGGATGGGACGAAGAGCAAGGGAGGGCGCCGAGGGCGTCGTGTTTGAGGTGATAGAATGGTAAAGACGAAGATTATCGAAGAGAGTGATGAGAAAATCCGAATCCTGCTCACAGATACTGATCGTGCGTTTGTAAACGCTATTCGTCGGACTCTGATTTCTGACACTCCCAAGATGGCCATAGACAAGGTTCGCTTCGAGATGGGTACCATCGAGCAAGACGGAGAGGTCTGGGAGACTAATGGCCCACTGCCTGATGAGTTGATTGCTCAAAGACTAGCAATGATTCCGATTCCAACAGTTCATGACGAGTTTCACTTCCAGAACGAATGTCCAGAGTGCGCTGACTTAGTCGAAAAGGACAGAGGATGCCCTCTGTGCACCATGATCTACACCTGCAAGGAATTCGGCACTGATGGTGGCAGAATGATAACTGCCGGGGACATGAGTTACCTTGGTGAGGCTCGTCTTAACATCCCCGAGAAGTACCGCAGTATCCCGATTACCAAGTTGTCCAGAGGTCAGATGATTGAGTTCTACGCAACTGCAGTCATGGGCCGCGGTAGTGAGCACGCAAAGTGGTCACCGGTCTCAGGTGTTACGTTCACACAGAGGAAAGTGGGAGTTCTGAACAACAAGACGAAGGCCAAGATTTTGTGGGGCCTGAAACTTTCAATCAAGGCGAAGGATTTTGACGGCGATGGTAGATTAGAAGACATGGATATGGTAGACCAGTTGGCAGATGATCTCAACCATGTTGGCCCGGGAACTGAGGAGTCGCGTGATTTCAAGGACGCCATAACCCTTGAGGATGCTCCTGGAGAGTTCATTCTCAGTTTCGAGACCGATGGTTCGATGACTCCTAGAGTCGCATTTGAGGCGGCAATCGCTGAGCTCTCCGGAAGATTCGGTGAGATTGAGGAAGATATCGTAGCCGTATTCTGAGAGTCCGAGCATTCTTGGCTTGGATGCATATGAGCGAGCATGCATCGGTACCTAGGGAGAGGCCGGTGTGGGGGCCATATTACCCTACTATTCACTGTCAGTGACGAATCTGACGACCTCATTAGACAAGGTAGCCTTGGGGCGGGCCTATGCGTCGATGATGGGGTCGAGGTGGTTGCATACGGTGAGGATGGAGAGTTCGGACTGACTGTTACATTCGAATCTATAGAAGGAGATTCGGAGCTCTATGAAGCCGTGCTGGATGCTCTAGTCGCAGAAGTCCCGGAAGTTTTGGACGTCGCTTGGGGCTTATCGGTCACAATTTCGCTTCCGCCCGCTCAGGGCTTTGGGGTGTCAGCTTCCGGGGCAGTGGCTTCGGCGATGGCGTTCCAGAGAGCAGTCGGCCTACCTTACGAAGAGAGTCTTCGTAGAGCGTATTCTGTCGCTCATTGGGTAGAGAGGTCGCGCTCGACTGGATTGGGTGATGTGACCGCTTTAGCAGCCGGAGGTGTCGAACGGAGGATGGAGGCGGGCTCTCCGTACCATGGTTCTGATCTTAGAAATGGGCCGGGCCGGGCCGAGGGTTGGAGTCTTGGAACTCCCGTTGTACTGGCTTGGAGGAGTGGTTCGGGAAAGCATACCTCAGTCTATATCGATGATTCGAATTGGAAGCGAGTAATCAGCGAGGCCGGTTCAAGGCAGATGGAAACTCTCTCGAAAGGAGATTGGACGGCCGAGAGATGGGCCGATCTGATTGAATCAGCGAGCTCATTCTCACACGACAGTGGGCTGTTCGAAGATTCTTCTCGGAACGAATTGGTAACCATGGCAGAAGCCGCTGCCGCTAGTGCTGGAGCCGAGGATGTTGAGGTAATGCTGTGCATGCTCGGAGAGAGTGTTGCGATAGTCCCCGTCGACCCCACAAACGGGGGTGAATGGATCGAGGACGTAATCACAGAATTGGATAATATTGGCCTCAAAGGATTGGGTACCAGAGTAGGCAAACTCTCATGATGAGTTTCTGGCCTTCTCATGGAAGTCATCCAATGGCGACAAATCCAATGGATTGGCGTCCAGTTGTACCGCTCCCTTGAGTCGTAATCCGTCACAGAACCCGTGTCTGTAGACGATACCACCCTGGCCGTACTCGGCAACATAGCGGTCCACCTGCTTCTGTGTCTTCTTGCGGGGGAACTTTAGGTCGGCTCCGAAGAAATGCTTGGCATCAATCCAAGCGCAGGGCACTCCGTTGATTCTGACATCATCTAAAAATAGCAAGTCGGGAGTTATGATTGCCCTTCCTTCGCTATCCTTCTGCTCAGCAAGTAACTCCTCCTGACGACGGAACCTGACCCCCAGAGACTCAAAGTGATTGGACAGAATGTCCTCAAAGACCTCGGCAGCACTCTGGGTGTCACTTTGATCCACCGAGCTGACTCTGTCAACCGATTCAGCCAGCTCGAACTGCTCACGATCGCGCTTGTTGAGTCTGTGAGGCTGTTTGTTCAGAGTTTCCTTGATTCGGCTCTTCGACCACCCTCGACCGGTCAGGATTGCTCTGAAAGTATTGACAGGGGGGGCATCGAAGCGCTTGGAGAGAGCGATTACGCTCTCACCTGAATTGTACCTGCGGCTAAGCTCATTTGCCCTTCTCATCAGTCGAGAGTGCGAGTAAACGCTCTTCTCCTGGTTAAGGGCACTGCGAAGCGATAATGCCTGCTCCAAGGTGATTGGAAGATGATCTAACTTCTCAGCAATCTGCTGCACCCTATCTTCGGGCAGGAATCCGAATTCCCCCGGAATGCATGCGATATCTCCCGCCTTACGCTGGACATCCTTGGGCACCGCCTTAGTCTTCCAGGTTACGTCAATTCTTCTGGGAGGAGGATCTATCTCAGCAGGTATGCCCATGGGGAGAGGATTCTGATCGAATCGGTTAATCGCACGCTCCACCGCTTCTGTGTCGGCCGCCGGGCTCTGTTTCTGAGGGGATCCGTTTCTGCCCCCTGAGCCTCGGCGGCGTCGACGGCGTCCCCGCCGTCGTTTACCGCTCTTCTCATCACTCAACGACACTTCGAGAGAAAGGGGCTCCATGAACCCACCGTGTGAGGGTTTACCTGAACTTGGCATAGATGTCGTAGAATAAATCTCTGATAGGGTATGGAACTAACCACATTGCCGCACCGAACGACCAAGGCAGACCCATCTTAGATGCAATTCTCCAGACGGCTCCACTCTTGGCATGCCATTGGCCTTCCTCGGTGATGATGAATACGGAGTCAATTCCCTGCATCTCGTCTGGTTTGTTTGAGAGTAACTTGGTTCCTTCATCAGTGTCCTGTCCAAGTGTTCGGAGGTTACCTGAACGATCGTATCGGTTGATGAATGATGCCCAGCGACTACAGGTACCGCAAGTATCGTCAAAGAGGACTACTGAGGTCATATTAACACCTAGAGGAATGCTATTCCCGGCTCTAGCGGGAAGGCAAATCTGGCCTTGCCAGCGATATCCTCCCCCTCGCCAGCAGAATATGCCTCGACAGATGAGACTCCAAGAGCTTGGGCGATGAAATCCGAGTTCGTGTTGATGATTGAAGTCTCGTCTATATCGCTGATTATCAGTTGCTTCTCACCTTGTGACCAAGTGTGAATACGTCCGCGCTTCTTCTTGCTGCCCATGGTAAGTGTCATCCAAGTCTGCATCACCTCTCCACGTATCTGCTCATTGGCAAATACATCCATCGACTTCAGGTGGTTCATTCCTCCGGCCTTGAAGTCAAATTCTTCTGAATCTAAGCGGATTGCTTCCCGGGCGAGTTTTGCCTTCCATGCCGGAGAGGTCTGAATCACTACACTGGTAATCTCTGTCTCGGTATGCCTCTCTGCCAACTCTCGCAATCCTCTGCCGCTCGAAATTAGTTCCTTGAGGTAGGCCTCACGAGCTAGGACTTGGGCATCGTCCTCTGAGAAACCGGTTGACTCACGTAGGGAATGGGTAGCTAGCATACCTTCACCGCCTAAAGAATACCAGAACTCTTCGGCGATATGAGGAGTAGCAGGGGCCAGCATTGGTATCCAGCCCAATAGGAACTGTCTTGCAGTATCTCGATTATTCCCTCCACGCCTGATGTACCATGTCCAATCTGACAGCATCTCGTAGTGGCTAATCATCACACCCTCACGGATACTGACATTAAACATCGAATCTCTCCAAGTGGCATGATTTGCTTTCAGTCTTGCAAGCAGCCATTCATCAAGTGGGCCGGGTGCTTCTCCTAGAGTCATGGCTGATTCCATCGCATCGATGATTGAGTGCAATTGCCGGTGGTTGGCCTCAAGGGCACTGTCCGACCAATCCATCCCAGCCTCGGGATTGGCTCCGAACAGGATGAACAGTCGGACAGTGTCAGCCCCGTACCTGTCCACCATCTCTCCAGGGCTGACGGTATTGCCGAGCGATTTGCCCATCTTCACCGAGCGGGTGCTTAGACTCTCTCCGCAGGTTGGGCAGTCGCCACCGAACAGATCGACGTGGAACTCAGCGTTGCAGTCGGAGCAGAATGGAGCGGGGGCGTTGAGCATGCCTTGGCAGACTAGGGTGCCAAACGGTTCACCGACCGTATTCATCTCTGCATCGCGAGTGACCTTGGTGAAGAAGCGGGCGTACAGTAGATGCATTACCGCGTGCTCGATGCCACCGATGTAGAGGTCGACGCCTCCGTCCATCCAGTAATCCACAGCCTCGCGGTCGAATGGGGCTGAGTCATTGTTAGCGTCGCAGAATCTCATGAAGTACCAAGATGAGTCATAGAAGGTGTCCATAGTGTCTGTCTCACGCTTCGCTGGCCCTCCGCATGAGGGGCATGATGTGTTGACGAATGAATCGTGAGAAGCTAACGGATTACCACTCTGGTCCTCGCTGAAAGTGACATTGAGTGGTAATTCTACAGGGAGATCTGAGGACGGAACCGGGACGACCCCGCATTCCTCACAGTGAATCATTGGAATAGGGGTGCCCCAGAATCTCTGGCGACTCAGGAGCCAGTCTTTCAGCCTGTACTCTACCGTGCCATGGCCGGCTCCTGTAGATTCGAGAGCGGTGATGACTGCATCCTTTGCGTCTTGGCCAGCCAGCCCATCGAACCCATCTGTTCCCGAGTTCACCATCGGACCATAGCCCTCGAAGGCAGAATTCAACTCAGCACTCGGGTCGTCACCTTCCTTCTCAACGAGTACTCTACGAATCTCTATGCCGTACCTGTCAGCGAAGTCGAAATCACGCTGGTCATGCCCTGGGACGGCCATCACAGCTCCAGTTCCATAGGATGCAACAACAAAATTGCCAGCATAGATTGGTACTTCCTCACCGTTGAGAGGATTGATTGCGTGGCGACCTAGGAAAACTCCCTTCTTCTCCTTCAGCATGTTAATTCGTTCAAACTCGGACATGCGCGCGCACTCATCGCGCAGCTCGCGCCAGTCCGCCTCCCACTCCGTACCAGCGCACAGCTCCTCGCACAATGGGTGCTCGGGCGAGAGAGTGACGAAGGTGACGCCAAAGATAGTGTCAGGGCGGGTAGTGAAGGCACCAATTATTGCGTCTGAACCGGCTACTGGGAAGTCGATGTGAGCACCGTGGGAGCGACCAATCCAGTTGCGCTGCATCGCCTTGACGTTTTCTGGGAATGCGATGTTCTCAATCTCGTCTAGTAGTTCGTCCGAGTACTCGGTCATACGCAGGAACCACTGCGCCATGTCACGCTGTACGACCTCAAGGCCACAGCGCCAGCAACGGTTGTTCTTGACCTGTTCATTTGCTAGTACCGTGTCGCAATCCACGCACCAGTTCACCGGTGCCATTCTCCTTTCTACTAGCCCGCGCTCATTGAGCATCAAGAACATCTCCTGATTCCAGTGATAGTAGTCGACATCAGAGGTGGCTAGGAATCTCCTCCAGTCGTATGAGTATCCCATTCTCTCCTGGTCTGTGCGGATGCTGGCTATGTTGCGATGAGTTACTGTGTGTGGATGCCCGCCCTCCTTCTTGGCCGCGTTCTCGGCGGGCATCCCGAACGAATCGTATCCCATCGGATAGAGCACATTCTTTCCCATCAGGCGTTGGAATCTCGCCATTGCATCGCCAATCGAATAGTTGCGTACATGACCCATGTGCATGTTGCCGGAGGGGTATGGGAACATCTCGAGGCAGTAGAACTTCGGCTTGGTGTGGTCGATCTCAGCCTCAAACGCTCCAGCATCGGTCCAGGCCTTCTGCCAGCGCGTCTCTACTTCTTGCGCGTCGTATGCCATTTCCTTTCTCCCAACAGGCTTCGCAGGGAGTCCTCAGACTCCCGGCCGAAGCAGCAGACCGGGCGCGAGCCCGCCTAGCAGGGTGTATGTGGAGGGCTTTCGTGCCACGCACCGCGACTCGGAGGCCACGCTTTGAAGCCTGCCCCGAGACAGCAGGGCCGCCACACCTATGCGACAGTTATGGCTGCGAGGGGACATGTTGAGTGACGGGGAGTTCCACGTCTCAGTCTGGGAAGATGGGGTGGAGGTCTGGGTGACCCAGATGGGGAATCTGATGAACATGAACACAGCATTCATCGACAGGGATAACGGGGTGGTTGCAATAATCGACCCGTTCAACGCCAAGTTGTGGACCGAGGCTCTCGAGAAAGAAGGGCTGGAACCCACTCATCTTCTGTACACTCACACCCACCGTGATCATGCCGCTGGCTATCCTGAGATGATGAAGAGATTTCCTGACTTGGAGGTCTGGGGCCATGAAGAAGCCAGAGTCCCGAGTCTGCTGGGCAATGTGGTGTTCAGGAAAGTCGACTTCACCCATACTTGGGACAATGAGCCGGGAGAATGCGTGGATTGGTCTGCCGGCTCAGTCAGCCTGGTCATGACTCACTCACCAGGCCACGCTCCCGGCCACGTCACAATTCACGGACACGGAGTGTACCACGCAGGTGATCTTCTGTTCGTTAGGAGTGCTGGCAGGGTTGATCTTCCTGGAGGAGACCCTCGAGCGCAACAGAGGAGCCTCGTGAGAGCCAAGGAGATACTGAGTGGTCTGCCAGCTGACTGGAGGTTGATTCCCGGGCACAGGTACGACAACTTCCGTGGCGAGGTTCCGGATTGGATTAGTCTAGGTGATGTCTTGCAGCACAACTACTTCTTGGCCCATATCACAATGCCGGGAGAGGATTGATTAGCCAAGCAGGGCAAGGTATCCTAGTCCGTCTTGTCATATCTCTCGCGCTCGATGCCTAACTTGGCTGCAGCATCGTCAACGGTGCCAGCTGGCATAGCACCGTCCTGTTCTAAGGCCGAAAGTGCTGCCAGCACGATGCTGTCGGTGTCTATCTCAAAGAATGTGCGTAGTGCATCGCGGGTGTCAGAGCGTCCGAAGCCGTCAGTTCCGAGTACCACATAGCGGCCTCCTACCCAACGCTGCACCATCTCGGGGATGGCTGCAATGTGATCTGATGTTGCAACCGTAGGGGTTTGGTCTCCGAAGCACTGCTGAACATAGGGTGTTTGTGGATCTTGTGGGTGCAGTCTAGTGTGCCGCTCTGTTGCCAGGCCTTCTCGGCGCATCTCTCCGTAGGAAGTGACCGACCAAACCTCAGGCGAGACACCATATTCCTCACTCAAGATACTGGATGCCTCTCTGACGTACTGTAGAATCGGTCCCGAGCCGAGCAGGCGGATCTTTGTTCCCTTGCCCTTGGCCTCTTCTAGCAGATATGCCCCCCGCACTATACCCTCGTCGGCGCCTTTTGGCTTGGGAATCTGTTGTTGGTTCTCATTGTATAGCATGACATAGTGGAAGACGTCGAGATTCTGCCCCCACATCTCATCGATTCCATGTTGGATGATAGTTGCAAGTTCGTAGGCGTAAGCAGGATCCCATGCCCTGCAATGTGGCACGGTAGAGGCCATCAGTAGACTGTGGCCATCTTGGTGCTGAAGGCCCTCTCCATTGAGCGTAGTACGGCCTGCGGTTGCTCCCATTAGGAAGCCACGCGCGCGCGCGTCGGCAGCACTCCAAATCTGATCGCCAACTCGCTGGAAGCCGAACATCGAGTAAAAGGTGTAGAATGGGAGCGTTGGGGACTGAGCATGAGAGTAAGAAGTAGCACTGGAAATCCAAGAAGCAATTGCCCCGGCCTCGGAGATTCCTTCTTGCAGAACCTGCCCGGACTCCGACTCCTTGTACTTCAGTAGCATCGCATGGTCGACTGGTGTGTATTTCTGGCCATGCGATGCGAAGATACTGAACTCGCTGAACAGCGGGTCCATTCCGAAGGTTCTTCCCTCATCGGGAATAATCGGCACTATCCTCTCGCCGATTGTCGACTTCAGCAGATTGCGCAGCAGTCTGACGAAAACCATAGTAGTCGAGACTTCTTGACCTTGCGGAGTGCCTTCATCGAATGCCGAGTACGTGCCTGCATCGGGCAACTCGTAATCGGTTGAAACGGGGGATCTGGATGGAAGGGAGCCGCCTAGAGTATGTCTGCGCTCGAGCATGTATGCCAGCTCATTCGAGTCTTCTTCGAGTGAGTGGAATGGGCCTTTTTCCAGTGCCGAGTCTTCGATTGGCAGGTTTAGTGCATCTCGGTAGGCTACTAGGTCTTCGAGTTCCATCTTTTTCTTCTGGTGTGTTGAATTCCTCCCCTCGAATGAGTCAATTCCCCAGCCTTTGACTGTATGAGCGAGAATAACTGCGGGGCCATCGGCTGCTGATGCTGCCTGATATGCCGCGTAGACCTTGCGTGGGTCGTGTCCTCCTCGTGATAGGTTGGCGATGTCCTCGTCTGTCATTGATTCTCCAAGGCTCTCTAGAGTCTCGCTACCTGAGAACAATTCTGAGCGAAAATCAGGCGGAGAAAGGGTGCTCATTCGCTGCCAATCTCCATCTGTAATCTCCTCAAAACGTGCTAGCAGCTCACCGTTTGTGTCCATACTCAGGACTCGGTCCCAACTTGATCCCCAAAGCACCTTGATTACGGTCCACCCGGCACCTCGGTAGAGTCCCTCAAGCTCTTGGACTATCTTCGCGTTACCTCTCACTGGGCCATCTAGTCTCTGCAAGTTACAGTTGACGACTACAATCAGATTGTCGAGTCTCTCCCTACCTGCAACGGCGATTGAAGCGATGGATTCGGGTTCGTCCATCTCTCCATCCCCTAGGAATGCGAACACTCTACTTTCGGAGGTATCTGCCAAGCCTCTCTGGTGCAGATACTTCCAGAATCTAGCATGCATCACTGCGCCAAGCGGGCCCAGTCCCATTGACACCGTGGGGTATTCCCAGAAATCAGGCATTAGTCTGGGGTGAGGGTAAGAGGACAGTCCGGAGCCATGGGCCTCCTGCCTAAAGTTGAGTAATTCATCCTCGCTGAGCCTCCCTTCAAGAAATGCTCTGGCGTAGATTCCTGGACTAGCATGTCCCTGAACATAGATTGCGTCTCCAATTCCATTGTGCTCCTTTCCTCTGAACACATGGTTGAATCCAACTTCATAGAGTGTGGAACTGGATGCGTATGTCGAGATGTGTCCGCCGATACCGTCGAGCCTACGATTTGCATCGGATACCATGACCGCTGCATTCCATAGCACGGAGTTCTGTACTCTCTCCTCTAATCCCAAGTTGCCCGGATAAGGAGGCTGTTGCTCAATTGATATGGAATTGAGATAAGGGGTCTGAGAAGGCGGTCGAATCGGGACCGACAGACCTTCTGCCTCAGCCATGATTTCGTGCAGCAGCATCCTAGCCCTCTCTACCCCATGGGCATCAACAACTGAACGTAGTGCCTCTAACCACTCAATAGTCTCCTCAGGGTCAGAATCAGGCAACCTCTGTCGAGGGTCGTTAGGCGGCATTCTGCATCTACCTGCCCCAATGGGGCAGGTCTGCGACCGATAGGGTTCTTTTCAATGGGTCGTGCCTAAGGGGTCATCTCGGTCTTAGAGAGGGCCCTGTTCTGATGAGATGACATTCATGCTTGGTCCTGACTCCTGCAACAGTAATCGCTGAATCTCCGTCAACACATCTCTCGCCCCTCCAATCCCTGACTGCCCTCATCACGGTGCTTCTACCTGCAGGATTATTCGGATCGACCTTGAGCTCAATCCACGAATCCTCCATTTCCCCTATCCACCCTAAAGCGGAATTGATTGCTTTTCGGGCAAAACCGTGCTGCTGCTCAGAGCTGCGGACCCAGTATCCAAGGTTCCAATGAGCCTTGCCTGAGCGTGTCACTCGATCAAATCCAATCAGACCAAGAAGCGCGTTGTCCCAGGGCCTAATCATAACCCAGTGATGTAGCATTCCGGAGCGCCCCATACTCTCGGTCTCGGTAAGGAAGTCTTGGATCTGGGATTCAAACGGCATGTCGGGATTAATCCATGGCATGGCTCTGCTGACCTCGGGCCAGGTCTCTTCAAATGCCTCTAGCAGGGCTTCACTGTACTCTTCCGTCGCCGGCCTCAATACGAGTGTATCATCGACTCTGATAGTCGTCGTCGCGCGCCTCAGCACGACTGTGCGGCAGAGTTCTCACCAATCAGGGCTACGGAAACTATGGCCTGAGCTTGGATTTGGCAGTAGCAACGTTAGGGTCACCCGGCAGGATGCGTGCAGCATCCTCTAGCAATTTGTCTACTGCATTACCTCGACCGATGCGCTGCAGTAGTGCTGCAATTGGATAGATTAACTTGGAGCGGTTTCCCAGATGGGGTCCAACCTCATCGATAAGAACGGTTGCCTGGGCAATGTCTTTTGAGCGGGCCGCCTCCATTGCCGCCTTGACTTGCATAGCGACTTTTCTGTCTGGCCATTCATCCTGTTGGGACCACGGCCAAAAATTCGGTGGCTGGATTGGATCTGGAATGCTCGGAATGGATGGAATTACCGGAGGAGGAGGGATAGCTAGCTCTGGTTCTGGTTCTGGTTCTGGTTCTGGCGGCGCTGGAGGAGGTGGTGGAATTAGTGGAGGCGGGAGGTCTGCTGGAGGAGGAGGGATCTCGGCCTCTTCCTCCGCTTCTTCTGGTTCGGATTCAATAAATTGAATTAATTCGGCTTTCTTGAGTTTCGAATAGCCGGTCAGACCGCGTTCACTGGCAATTGCCTTGAGTTCGTCCACGGTGTGATCTGATAGGCTTGGTTCGGGCTCTGGCTCCGGCTCTGGCTCCGGCTCTGGCTCGGAGATGGTGGCCGGTTCAGGTGGCGGAGGGATGTCTGTCCCATTGCGGTCTGGAACCGCGCTGGCCGGAACTGGGATTACCTCCTCGGGGGCTTCCGAAGTTGGTTGGACCAACTCAATCTGTTGGGCTTCTGGCACCTCCTCGGGCTCCTCTTCAGTTTCTGGGACTTCGAACTTGGTAACGAACTCGGGGGCGTCCTCCGGCTTCAGTTCGTATACCTCTTCGGCCTCCTCGGATTCGGATACCTCTGGGACATCGGCCGCGAATGCGAAGCTAGGCTTCTGTTTGGTGACGACTTGGTCATCTTTACCGTACTGCTTGACATCTATGGTCACATCATCCATTGTGAACGCGGCGTTGGACCAGTCCACAATGTCCTCATCCTCGTCGTCATCGAAGTCCTCGAGTAATTGGTCGAACAAATCGGTAGCGGCTTCTTCGTCCATCGTTGAGTCCTGTTGATGAGAGGGTTTTGCAAGCTCGTAAGAGCAGCGCGAGCAACTAACTGCATCTTCTGGATTACGCTGCTGGCAGAGGGGGCATTCTATGCCCGATTCATCCTGCTTACGCCATGATTTGAATCGGTCGAACATCCACATCCACCGCCCTAATGTTAGACTTTGACGAAGGTCTCCGTATAATCTTCACGCGGCCGTGGTTGCAAGGTGCTTCCAACTGCTCGAATCCTGGTCTGGGGAAGCGTGATGTGGTGTGGACGCGACGAGGTCGCGTGAGTGAGCAGGCGGAGGCCCTCCCGGCACGTTTCAACCGCAGCCAAGAGCATCATGAATCATATCTCAAACTAATTCGCTGGGAATTGGATGACGAACTCTCGATGACCGAGACTAGGCTTCGAGAGTGGCCGGATGGAAGGCTCGCAGCAAACGGAATCGCTCTGTTTAATTTGGTCGCCAAGACGGATGGATGGTTATTCGGACAACGTATCATTAAGTTGCAACGCAGAGATCGTCAGGCCTTTGGGATGCATCGATTCAGGCAAGGAGACATCGTCATGCTCAGTAGGAGGAATCCGCTTACCGAGAAACCAGTCGAGGCGATTGTCAGCAACCGTTCAAGATTTCACATCAGGCTAGTGGTCCCAGAGGTTCCCAATGGTCTGCGCAAGGACACCTGGAGGATGGACAGGGGTGCTAACAGGATCGCACATGACCGGATGAGAGATGCGCTGAACTCGCTCTTCGAAGAAGATGGTGGTGTCCCTCTTCGTGATTTATTTCTGGGAGCAGTGCACGACCCGGTTGGAACGGCCATGCTTCCGCCTGACCTTGGCGGAGCAAAACCTGCGCAGTTCAGTCTTGCAAGTGATCTAAATGCTGCTCAAAGGGAGGCTGCGAAATCCGCTATGATGGGTCGCCTAACGCTGATTCAAGGTCCTCCGGGTACAGGTAAGACACACACTGCGGTGAGAATCCTTGAGGGCTGGTCGAAGCAAGGTATCGGGACGATTCTAGCTGTAGCGGATTCCAATGTCGCAGTTGATAACCTGCTTGAAGGTCTGTTGTCTCTTGGTGTCCGAGCTCTACGGCTGGGGCAGCCGGTAAAAGTGCGGGAGAATTTGCGAGAGGCAACAATGGATGCGAAGATGGAGGAGCACCCTTTACGGCGTGACCTCGATCACTGGCTCGAGTCAAACGAGAAACTGTCCAGACGCGTCAAGGGGATGAAAGGTAAGGAGAAGGGGCTCACTCACCGCGACATCAGCCGCGGATGGAAAGAGGTCAAACGAATTGAGTCGCAGATGCGTGATGATATCTTGGACACGCACCAAGTGCTGTGCTGTACATGCATCGGCTCGGGTCACGAACTGCTCGACGGTAGGAGATTTTCTCGCGTATTAATTGACGAGGCTACTCAAGCCACTGAACCTGCCACCCTAGTCCCACTCGTTAGAGGTGCAAGGCAGGTGGTTCTTGTCGGCGACCACAGGCAGTTGCCACCAACGGTCATCTCTCAGAGAGCAGAGTCGGGAGGGTTGAGCCGATCTCTGTTTGAGCGCCTAGTGGAGATGGGAATCGAGCCGTATTTGCTCCGTGTACAATACAGGATGCATCCCTCAATATCCCTATTTCCTAATGAGAGGTTTTACGCAGGCCGGCTTGAAGACGGTGTGGAGGCTGCTCAGAGGCCTGCACCCAGTGGCATGCTATGGCCAGATTGGGACCAACCGATGGCCTTCCTCCCGGTACAAGAAGGAGAGGTGAGATCTCCGGATGGGAATTCAAAAGAGAATCCTGCAGAGGCGTTTTGGGTATCGCGCGTGCTTGAGGAATTACTTGATGGAGGCGAGTTAGAAATGAGTGATATCGGTATCATCACCCCGTATGCAGGGCAAGTCAGGACGATTAGAGATAGTATGTCAGAGAGGTTGGACTCGGTCGAAGTCAGGACAGTAGATGGCTATCAGGGCCGTGAGAAGGAGGTGATCATCTTCTCATGTGTTCGCTCAAACAGCGAAGGGAATGTTGGATTCCTATCTGACTCACGTAGACTGAATGTAGCTTTGACTAGAGCGAAGCGTGGTCTAATTGTCATTGGAGACCCTGAGACGCTGCGCCACGATGATGACTGGGCAGCATGGATGGATCACATGCGGAGTCGTAACCTTGAGGCATGGCACTTGCTGGGGATGTCCTGAGGGAGACCATGGTAGACCACGATTCGCCCATCCAATTGAATGTGGGCGGAGGTACTCTGGCCAAGCAGATAGTGTCCTCAGAACAGGGTCACGCACCACTTCCTGATGGTGTCATTCTAGCCTCGGGAGTACGGAGAATGGCTGCATTTACCGCTGATGTGGTCATCGTCACAACCATTCTGATGGTGGCTACCGGTGGCAGGCTACTAGATGCCTGGAATCTCACCTTATGGGGCTCTGCTGATTTCCACTTCGCACTTGCTCATGCGCTGATTCTGATGGTAGCACACTGGCTCTACTGGAGGTTGACTGGCCTGGCCTACTCACGCTCCCTGGGTCAGCGACTGTTCGGTCTGGCTGTGGTAGCTGAGGACGGTTCAGCCCTAACCAGCGAGATGTGGGATTCTAGATCAATGCGCAAGTTGGTCCTGCTGATTCCTCTACTGAACCTATACGTGGGTGCATATGAATTGGCCAGAATCTCTCAGCGTCACACCCACCAAACCAACGTTGATGTTCATGTCGGCTCAATCGTCGCTCACTCAGACTCGCTTCCCCCTGCCAATAGGAGGCACATCAGGTAGTGATTCCATGCAGGATGCAATACAGAGAGTTCTGGATGGGAATTGCATAGTCTATCCAACCACCACTCAGCCTGCACTCGGCTGCATCCCGACTCCAGAGGGCCTCGACAAACTGTATGCTATGAAGGAACGTGACCGCAGTATGCCAGTAAGCATAGGAGTGGCAAATCTAGAGCAGGCGGAGGATCTGGTCGAAGTACCTGAACTGGTGAGGGTTTTACTGGATGATTTTCCAAGGGGCTCCCTCACTGTCTTGCTAAAGGCGCATGAGACACTAGATTCGCGACTTGGTGGAGACCGAGTGGCCATACGAGTTGTCGCTCATCCCGAAGCTATCAGTCTGCTCAGCACGGTCGGTCCGTTGACGGCTACAAGTGCCAATCATAGCGGTGTAGCGCCGGTAGATGACTGTGAAGAGGCGGCTCGCTCTCTATCTTCATCAGGCGAGGAAATTGCGTTTGTTGAGGGAGTGTGCCCTGGAGGTTCGCCCAGTACATTGATAGCGTGGTATTCGGTCTGTGGTTCAACACAGTTGAGCGATACCGAGGTTCTCAGAGAAGGAGTAGTACCATCCGAAGAGGTTAGATTATGGTTGAGGAGGCAGATCTGAAACACTGGCGCGATGCAGGTCACGTTGCCAAGAGAACTCTTGACGGAATCCAAGACGAGATAACATCAGGCAAGCATTGGAACGATGTAATCGACTCTGCTGAGCGATTTATCAGGAGGCATGGCGGGCAGGCTGCATTCCCTGTGACTATCTCTGTAAATGACATGGCAGCACACTACACTACAAACACACAACTTACTCCTCCCGAAGGAATGGAGGGAGAGATGGTGTTTGAGAAGGGGGATTTAGTCAAGCTTGATGTTGGAGTTCATATCAAAGGCGCCATAGGTGATAATGCAATAACCATCGAAGTTGGAAACGGGGGCAATCATACTGAGCAAATTAAGGCTGCCAGAGAGGCTCGCGATGCTGCGGTCGAGGTTATGCATCCGGGAACTCCCCTACACAAGATTGGCGAGGCCGCTGAACAGGTTGCCAAGGATGCTGGTTTCGCGTCTATCTCTAATCTTAGTGGACATGAGTTGGAGAGATGGAATCTGCACGCTGGTTTGCAGATTCCCTCGTATGCCTGCGGCGCGGACAACCCCGGATACAAGGGCGCCGTGGAAGCGGGTGGGATCTACGCGATTGAGCCGTTCAACACCACGGGTTCGTCAGGATTGGTCGAGAATGTCGCTCCGTCCTCTTCCTCAAACATTCTCAGAGTCACTGGTAATGTCAAGATTCGTAAAGCTCTGTCAAAAGGCAAGTTGAAACCATTGGGCGCAACCATGGCCAGATACATCGAAGAGCGTTACAACACCCTCCCATTCGCCGAGCGCTGGGCTTATCCTCTGCTCGAGAAACCCTTCCCGGAAGAGGATGAAGAATCCTTGAGAAAGAAGTGGAATCAGTTAGTAAAGAAACTGACATCAATACGCTTCCTCGAGACTTACGCTGCCCTCCGGGATGCTGACGGTGGTCATGTTGGTCAGTTCGAGCACACGGTGTATGTGACCGATGGTGGGCCGGAAGTTCTTACTGTCCATTGATTGGTCCTCAGTACAGCGCTTTTTCAGAAAAAGGGCTAATTTTCACAACGATTATCTATCGTCGACCCCGATGACACGTCGTACAGGGACGAAAGGTTCTCGCTGAGTGCATCCCATCCCCTCGCTATTATCTCTCGCCCTGTACACCTAAATCGAGTTGCAGCGACGCTGTTGAAAATCCGGTTTTTAGCAATTTTATGCAAAAGTTCCTTTGGTAGACCGGGTATCTCGGGCCGTGGAACCAATCGATGAGTGGTCCTCGACCGAACTCAAAGCCGAGTTGGAGGAATTGGACTTATCGACCAGTGGAAACAAGCAGGAACTCTA
>PBWO01000026.1 GCA_002727275.1 Methanobacteriota archaeon | reverse complement strand
TCAGAAAGCGATGCGATAATGAGATTAGGTCTGTTCGAGGGATCATGGCAGTTGGGTGGGCAGTATTCCGCAACTATGTCGGACACGCAAAGGAAATCTATGGAGATATCACCGATTATCCTCGGTTCTTCTTGATGCCACCAACAGCATTGGTAGAAGCAGATGAAGACGGTAACAACGTCGTCGCCCTGAGTTCTGCCGAGGATCATATAGATCACGAAGTAGAGTTGGTAATCAGACTGGGGGACGACCTCGAGCCAACTGAGATGTGCGTGGGTAACGACACCACTAACAGAACCCGACAGACACTTGCAAAGAAGAAGGGGTGGCCTTGGTTAGAGGGTAAGGGCTTCGCGGGCTCAGGCGTTCTAGGAACGTGGACTGCATGGGACCCACGTCCTGTTGAAATTGGTCTGTCAGTCAACGGCGAAGTGAGGCAGGAGGCATCCACTGAATTGATGGTTCACTCTGTGGAGTCAATCCTGAATCATCTCAAAGACTGGTACGAGTTATCCCCAGGAGATCTAGTCTGGACTGGTACTCCGAAGGGTGTAGGAGCCATGTGCGAGGGTGACCTAGTGGAGTGTTGGATGAAGAACTCGGAAGGCGAGATAATTAGCCAAATGAGTGCAAAATGCGTGATTTAGTGGCGATTATAAGTGTGAGTTGGGTTGAAAAGAACGATGCGAATCGGCAATCATGGCAGGGTTGTTTGAGTCAGACTCATACATGATTAGACAAAAGGTGCTGAAACTCTTAGGCGAGGAATTTCACATATATTCAGATAGCTCGATGCAGAATATGATAGGTTATTCCAAGCAGAAGGCGCTGAAACTGAAAGAAGATATTAGAGTCTATTCTGATGAGCAGAAGACGGTAGAATTATTGAGAATAAAACAATCAGGTGTGTTGGATTTCAAGGGTAATTTCGAGATTATCGACGGTCCCTCGGGTCAAAATATCGCCTCAATCAAGAGGAAGGCACTCATGTCAATCGGTAAGGATTCGTACAAGGTCATCGATACCAAAGGTAGAGAGGTTGGCGAAATCACAGAGGATAGACTTGGACTTGCACTAGTCCGTCGGTTTGTCCCATTTGCCGCTTACCTGATACCGCAAAAATTCGTTATGAAAGTCGGCGGAGCACCCGGTAAGGTGGTCTATTCTCAGACCATGAATCCGGTGGTTCACAAGTTAATGGTTAGCGGAGTCAGCAGTTCGGGTATCGATCCAAGGATTGCTGCAGCTGGGGCTATCCTACTAATTGCGATTGAAGGTAAGCAGACACAAGCCGGCTGATTTCGAATTGGATTCAAATGGCGATTAGAGAAAGTTGAGATGGACTAACCACTGGCGGCACCATGGACGAGGGCGATCGTAGGATTTCAGGTACTCGTCTGATTGACCATGACGGTCTGGTCACGCGCGGGGACTTTCTGCTGCACTCAGATGGTTCTTACTCGAATAGCAAGGGCGATGAGGATGTCGTCGAGACGATAGATGGATCGACCCGTCTGGTCACGCGCTCTTTGCAGAACTGGCATACTCACCTAGCTATGATTCTCAATCGCGGAATGGGAGAAGCATTGCCTCTGATGGAATGGCTCGAGACTGCAATCTTTCCAGTCGAGAAGAATCTGACCGCTGAGCTGGTTGAAATTGGTACTAGGGCTGCTGCTGCAGAGATGATTGCAACCGGGACAACATTTGCTTGTGACATGTATTTCCACACCCAAACTATCGGCGAAACTCTGGCAGAAACGGGGCTTAGGGCGGCTCTTTGTGGACCTATTACCGATGGTTTGACTCCTAACTTCAAGCCTGGTTCTGGAGATGCATTACGTCATATTGAGAGTCTTATCACAGGCCCTTCTCCAAGGCCTGATAGAATCGAATATGGAGTAGGTACGCATTCAGTGTATGTGTGTGACGAAGATATCTTACTCAAAGGTTCAGAACTAGCAAAGAAAACCGGATCTNTGTTGCATATCCACACATCAGAGACTCGTAAGGAAGTAGCCGACTGTCACGCNGAACATGGAATGTACCCAATCGAATATCTCGACTCCATAGGATACTTCCAGGATGCGGACGAAGGAGGCACGGTTTGTGCTCACTGTGGCTGGGTAACTAAGAAGGAGATGAGAATATTAGCCGGACACAGGGCGCACGCTGTCCACTGTCCGACCTCTAACCAGAAACTCGCATGCGGTGGGACGATGTCTTATCCTGCCATGAAGGAAGCAGAAGTTGATGTCCGATTGGGTACTGATGGTTCGGCCAGCAACAACTCTCTGGACATGCGAGCAGAGGCAAAGGCTGCTAGCCTAGTCCAAAAGCACGATCATTGGAATGCCCGGGTTCTCGACCCGATAGAGACTTGGCAATTGGCGACTAAGGGCTCGGAAGACTGGGTGACTTGGGACTTGGATGACATCAGGATGCGGCCACGCGGGCGCGACGGGAGAAGGCTTCTCTCAAATCTGATTTACAGCGGTGCTCGTTGTCTAGATGTGATTGTCGCAGGCGAGGCTCTCAGACGAGACGGTGTTACTCTGACTGTGGATGAGGGTGCGGCCGGGGCTGCTTTAGAGGAAGGGGTATCGGAATACTACACTTAGAGATGCGGTTTTCGCTATTCTCTGTGAGGTGGAATATGCCCTGCTTGACTGGATTTGACATTGAGTTCTCCATCTAGTGAAAATCTAGCAAGATAGTTGCTGAAACTCGTCTCTAAATCCGGTTCATTCCATAGAATCCACCGAGATAGAGCTCCAGCAGAAGTGAAATCTTCCCAGTCCTCTCTATTGTGTCTCCTAAGGTACTTCTCCTTACGATTGGGATTCTTATGGATAGTAAAATCTGAATAGCCCTTAGCCCCGAAATGGGTCGTCTTTCTTTTACCATCAGGAAACTGGAACTTCGCTACCAATTTCTTGTCCTTTTTTCCACTCTTGTTGATATCAACTTCAATCACCAAAATGCCTCCAGAGGTTAATTGTGCTCAGGGATGGAACAGGAATGCTGCACCCAATACGACATATGTACCGAGTAACAATGCCCCTTCAAGCCAGTTCGACTTACCGTCTGATGCGATGATATTAACGATTAATACTGCGAGGAAGGCGGAGACTGTCTCTAGCATACCGAATTCGAAGGTCAGAGGTACACCGAGTGCCCAAGCGATGATAATCATCATCGGAGCTACGAAAACAGCGATTTGGGTCGAGGAACCCATCGAGATTGCGAAGGAGAGATCCATCTTGTCCTTGCCAGCTACTGTGACTGCGGTAAAGTGCTCAGCAGCATTACCGAACAGTGGTAGGAGAATCACGCCTATGAATAGGTGTGGCAGGCCCATGTCGTCTGCAGCATATTCTACCGAATGCACTAGAATCTCTGCCATCCAGGATACAAGAATAGTTGCTACGACAAGTAGAATCGCGGCATCGCGCTGACTCATCCCGGGCTCCTCGTGATTGTGAGCCTCAGTTGCGAACAAATCTACGTGCGTCTTGAACTGGAAATATAGGAATAGTCCGTAAAGTGCTAGCAGGATTATCGCTGCGATGTGGCTAAGGTTGGTCACTCCCATCTCGCCCTCACTTCCTCCTACTGTCGAATTGAACACAGCCGGGATAATCAGCACAATCATCGCTAGCAGCATCAAAGAGCCGTTCGAGCTGACTTGGGTCTGAGAGAATTTCTGCTCAGTGTAGTGTATTCCTCCCCAGACGAAGGCCAAACCCATGACCAGCAGCAGGTTACCAAGGATGCTACCAATTAGACTCGCCTGAACTAGATTCACCATTAGTTCCTCGGTCTCGCTTCCCGCCGCTGCCTTGGATGCAGCATAAATCGCCAAGAAAGCGATGATCATCTCTGCGGCATTGCCGAAGGTCGCATTGAGTAATCCTCCGACTGACTCAGATGTGCGCAGCGCTATCTCCTCCGTGGCCCTACCCATCAGGAAGGCTAGAGGCATGATTGCTACCAATGAAGAAAAGAAAGCCATGGACTCGTCATGTTCTATGTACGCGTAGTAGCAAGTAATCGGCAGTGCCAGTAGCAAAATGTTGAGTTTTGAATCCCTAGGATCCATCGCTCGGACCCAGCTAATTTCTTCTTCAGACATGCGGCTCAAATCCCTCGCGGCGAGGGAGGATGGTCAATATTGCGCCGTCACAGGAGCGTTCATGGCATCAATACGGGCCGGGCGCATTGTGGACGAAGGTTTCCGATTGGCTCTCACGGGTACGCCCGGGACTGGCAAGAGTACGGTAGCGGGATTGTTGTCTGAGATTGGTTTTGACGTCCTGACGGTGGAATCACTGGCTGAGGAAAACGGACTGAAGGGAGACTTGGATCCAGCAGATGGTACTCTAGTGATTGACACCGATGCACTGCATGGGGCTCTGCTAGGGCCATGGCAGACTATGCCCGTCGGTCCGGTGGTTGTCGATGGTCATCTCTCTCACCATCTCCCATGCGATGCAGTGGTAGTGCTGCGCTGTTCTCCGAATGTTCTTGAGTCGAGATTAGTAGAACGAGAATATCACAGAGAGAAGGTACAGTCTAATTGTGAGTGGGAACTTATCGGAGGAGCATGGAATGAGCACGAGGAGGGTTTTCCTTGGATTGAGTTCGACACTACGGCTAGTGATGCCGAGTCGATAGTCGCATCAATCAAAGGCTGGATAGTAGATGGCTTCAAGCCAGCGAGCCAAAGCCCGGGGATTGACTGGATAGAGAGAATGGGGAATTGAGATGTTCGAGAAGATGAGAGGAGTCTGGACGAAAGCTATCGAGCCACTGGTTCTGAAGATGGGGAATCTCGACCCTAGTGTATTGACATGGACAAGTCTGATTTTGGCTTTGATTTCCTTCTGGCTAATCGCAGAGTCTAGTCTGGACAGTGACGGCGCGATGATGATTGGATCTAGTGTTGTGCTGATTCTGATTGCCGGAGTTCTAGACGCCTTGGATGGTGCCTTAGCTCGCCATCAGGGAGTGGCTGGGCCCTATGGAGACTTTCTAGATCATACCATCGACAGAGTGGTAGATGTTGGACTCCTGATTGCCATCGGAATGAATGCTGCATACGTTAGTAATCCTAGTTCAGGTGCTGTTGCCGCCGTCCTGACTCTATTCGGATCCTACATGGGAACACAGGCCCAGTCAGTCGGTCTAGACCGAATCTACGGAGGATTCTCTCGAGCAGATAGGCTGGTCCTGACAATTGCCTGTCTTATCGCAGCAGCATGGCAGGCGTACTCGGGGGGTGTTGGTTATGATGTCACAGACATCGAGTACGCTGGATGGATTATTCTAGGTAATGCCGAGGTCAATGGGATGACTGCCGCGCTAGCGGTTTCGGCATGGGGAGGAGTATACACCTTCCTCTCCCGATTCATGAATACTCGCAGCCAGTTGCTGGAATAGTGGCCTACCTCATCACCTGTTCAAACGCGGCTCACCCGCCGTAGGCGGGGGGTAACGGTTATCCTCTCTACAACGCGCCTAGACTCTCGTGAAGCACCTTATCGATAGGGTTCTCGAACTTCAGGAGACCGATAGTACCCAAGTGGAAGGTGTCGACAAGGCGGGTGATCCCGAACTGAAGACACTACTGAAGTCACTACAACCGAAGATTAGAGTATACGGTTGTGGAGGCTGCGGTTCAAACACTGTAGCGAGGCTTGAACTCGAAGGATTGTTTGATGGTACCTACGTGGATGGTATCGCTGTAAACACCGATGCGCAGCATCTCCTCAGAGTAAATGTGCAGAACAAGGTGCTCATCGGCCGGTCTGCTAGAGGCAGGGGGGCCGGAGGCGACCCAGAAAAAGGGGAGCAGGCGGCATATGAGTCTGAGAAATCTCTCAAGGGAGAAATCGAAGACTGCGATTTAGCATTCATCACAGCGGGATTGGGAGGTGGCACTGGGACAGGGAGTGCGCACGTAGTCGCTCGTCTGGCCAAATCGGCCGGAGCTCTGACCATCGCTGTGGTGAGTTATCCCTTCCTATCAGAGGGAGCGTTGCGGAAGCAGAATGCAGAATGGGGCTTGGAGAGGCTCAGAGAGG
>PBWO01000025.1 GCA_002727275.1 Methanobacteriota archaeon | reverse complement strand
CCGCCGCTTTTTCGCGGCTCGGTTTCTGTGGCCCGCGGGTCGCGCCGAAGCGCCCCCACACCAGCTCCAAAGAAGCGGCAAAGTTCACAGGGAAAGCGGCGGTAATTAAACCTTTCTTTATTTCAGAGCAGTACAGCGGAAATAAGGGTCATAGATTGTTAATTTCCACTGCATTTCAGCCATGCCGCAGTCTCCTTAATCTGTCCATCATCTCTCTCTTCCTAGCATCATCCTCGTTATTCGCCGAATCATCACTCAGGCGTCGAATGAGTACACTCTCCTCTACGAAATATATGGAACCACTTTCATCCCCTAGGATAATCAAGTTGCCCTGAGAGTCTGAATTCTGAATTTTGTACTCATGACTCAACTCTAACAGATTGTCGCCAAGCTCTCGTCCTAGGACCGTAATGCCTCCGTCCGAACAAACCCAGATGCCCCTGTTTTGACTAGAAATAGGCCCTAGCGAAAGTGTTGCGATTGATCCTCTGGAGGCGTTACTCCAACCGGCACTTGAGATGACCTGACCGCTTTCGAAACCCGCAATTGTCTCACCTTCGACTCCCAATACAGAACTAACTGGGGATTTGCCCACCAGTATCGAACTACTACCAATCTCGCTGACTTTACCATTAGAGTGGCCAAACAGAATCCGATTGCTGGCGGTAGTTCCGCAAGTGACAGGCCCTGCACCAACCTCAAGATGCTCCAATTGACCATCCGCCAATCTCAGAGCACCGCACCTAGGTCTTCCTAGGCCGAGAAACAATCCACTGTCATTTGATCCAAAGAACCAGCAACGCTCGCCAATGGTCCAGCGTTGCTGCAACTCACCCGAATCATCAAATTTCCAAATCGTTGACTCGGTATAGTCACCGATCTCGATTTCATACACCGACGAGGTAGCCCAGATACCTGTATCGGAAACGAGAACATAATCGCTAGACCCTTCCAACTCTCTACTCCAAACCATCTTGCCACTATCATATTCCAGACAGTGGATCATAGCCGACTCGGCTACATACACTACGTCGTCGAAGAAGTCGATATCGCTGATAGGGCCAGACATTTCGATTTGCCACACCGTTTCACCAGAGTCTGCCATCCAGCACGCTAGGGTACCTTCCTGCGAGCCCGCAAACACCCGCCCGTCGTACATTTTGAGAACTGTACATTGACCTCCAATGTCTCTTCTCAACGAGGAGACGGAAGATAGAGCAAGTCTGGTCACGCCTCCCCACAGGGACCATCCAATATCGTAGTTTTGTGCCTATGTGGCCAATCCGTATAGCCGCTCCACTTTGTCGCGTAAGTAGTCGACGAAGGCATCCGGAGAGGGTGGAGAGCCAGTGGCCTCTTCGATTAGATCTGCTGGCTCGAGGATACTACCTCTCTGGTGGACATGCTCACGCATCCATTCAAGCAGAGGGCCAAACTCTCCATTACGCATCTGCTCATCGTGTTTAGACAGATCCTCACGTGCAGCCTCCAACAACTGCGCGGCGTACAGATTGCCCAAGGTGTAAGTAGGGAAGTAACCGAACGCACCCATCGACCAGTGAATATCCTGCAGAACTCCGAGAGATCTATTGGGCGCCCTGATTCCTAGGAACTCTTCGTACATATCATCCCAGGCATCAGGTAGATCGTCGACCTCTATGTCGCCAGCGATTAACTTCTTCTCAAGCTCATACCGAATCATAATGTGCACATTGTATGTCGCTTCGTCTGCCTCGACTCGAATCAAACTAGGCTCGACAAGATTGACGGCCTGCCACAACTGCTCGGCCGTAACTCCAGCCATATTCTCTGGAAAACATTCCTGCCAGAGTGGCAGTGCCCACTCGCAGAATTCACGTGAGCGCCCGACCTGATTCTCCCACAACCTGCTCTGACTCTCATGGACGCCTAGGCCATTGGCCTCTCCAGCGGGTTGGAAATCCAAATCTCGCCTCCTACCCTGCTCGTAGGTGCCATGACCGGTCTCGTGCATGGAGCCGTAAAGTGAGCCGAAAGGGTCCGATTCGTTGTATCTGGTAGTCCAACGCACATCATCGGGATTGGCTCCGCCACAGAATGGGTGTGTGGAAGCATCCCTCCTTCCAGCCGAGAAGTCAAAACCAATCGCCTCAGAGACCGATTGGCTAAGAGACTCCTGTCCAGATCTAGTCCAAATGTTGTCTTCGACCCAAGACATATCTGGCCGCGCTCCGCTCTCATTGACCTGCTTAATTAGTGGAGCAACGTTATCGCGTAGGCCCGCGAAAAGAGGGTCGACTCTGGCTACGCTAAGTCCTGTCTCATACTGATCCAGCAGAGCATCGTAGCGCAACTCGTCATATCCTAGGTAGTCTGCCTTGCGCCTAGCTATGTCGATAGCTTTCTCCAAATCATCTCTGAAGATAGAGAAATCATCCTTGGCACGAGCCTCAGTCCACGAAATTTGCGCTCTTGAGCGATGCTTAGCCATCTCTTCGACAAACTCATTAGGAAGTTTGGTTGCCTTCTCGTATGACTCTCTTGCCAGTCTTACATTGGCCGATTGAACCTCATCGAGGCTCTCTGTTGACTCCAATTTGGCGAGCAGCTCCCCCACTCTGGGGTCGGTTAATTTCTGGTGACCTGTCTTGGAAATCCAAGCTAATTGCTCGGCCCTCAATGCGGCTGCCTTGGGAGGCATCAGAACCTCCTGATCCCAGCCCATAAGGCCCCCAATCTGCCCAATAAGGTCGATGTCCTTCAGTCTCTCAAGCAATTCATCGTATGCATCCATGAACTTGCGAGAGGGGTCTCAGACACATAGGTTGCGGAGATGATTTCAGACTCAGACCTCGACTCCTAGTAGTCCTCTGAGTGCGATACCGATTACATATGAAATCAGACTGACCACACCAAGAATACCCGCCATTTCCATAAATCGACTAGTGAATGACGCTTCCTCTACAACTGATACATAGAAGTTGAACACCGCGACTATCAACAGACCAATGATGAAGGTGCAAAGCAGGGCTTGGACATGCGACTCCAATCCATGAAACTCAGGACTATCTGCGGTTAAGATAAGATAGGGAGAGACCAGCAATAGAACGGTAATCAGATATGAAATCCAAGTGAAGAATGCCGCCTTGACTGCAGACTCACTCTTCTTCTCGGCTCTCGAGGACAGGTACTCGGAAGCCCCCATGCTGAAAGCGGCGGCAATCCCGGTTACGAGTCCTGCTAGGGCTACTAAATTCAGACTCTGCAAAGCGAAAGTAAGTCCGGCTAGAGCCCCAGTCAATTCAACTAGAGCATCTGACATGCCTAGCACAACGCTACCTGAATAGCGCAAACGCTCCTCATCGAGCATACCAATCATATTCTCCTCGTGCGCTTCTTCTTCATCTGCAATATCATCCAGACCAAGCTCCCGATATTCAGCAGCGGCATCTTGTTCTGTAGACTCCATCATTTTGACAGAGAATGTGAACCCGAACAACCTAGCCAGCATGATTTGCCTGCGGACCTTACCCATGTCAGCATTGACCTTTTCACCTGTCATGTTCTCAATAACAGCCTCATGACGCTCTTCCTCAAGGCTAATTCCTTCCAAAATGGAGCGATTGACCGGGTCCTTCTGCATCCTCGCTAGTCGACGGTACACTTCAGCCTCAGTGGCTTCCATTCGCTGTAGCTTCAATAAGCGAGCACGCCGGCCTTCTTCCACAATATAGCCTGAAGGCACTATCTATTGAATCTGACCAAGTTCTATTCGGGGTGCGCAGCATTGCGAACGCTTGATGCATGGGCCTTCTCTCGCGAATCCTCATGGCGCCCAGAGATACGAGACCAAGTGTCCCTGTCGCTGACCGTATACTGATACACCTTTGGGAGCAGGACCATCAGGCGGACCACTATCTAGTCAGCTACGAAGTGACGCGCCCCGGGATCGCCGAAATCTGCGCCCTACATCCGCCAAATGTCTCAAGATCAATGCGCGAATTGATGACAAGCGGATTGGTCTCTGAGCACACCAGAACGATTCGAGGAGAGGACCGCAGGCAGAAGACATGGCAACTCACAGAAGACGGCCGAGCCGAGGCAAGAGATAGAATCAGTGAGATGAGAACGAAGATGGTCCTTGTGAGAGGAAACGACGGTAAACTGCTCGAAATTAGGGCCGATCGGGCAGCCAGCCATCTCAGGACTAATCTAACTCTTCTCCAGGTTTTGATGCACGCACAGCACGAGGGCGTACTGAACTTCGGAGACATTCGCTTTGGAGCCATCGTCAGGACCGAATCATCAGACCTACCTCCTCCAGGCTCGCTCTCACTGCTTGCCGGTGCCCATTCGACCTATCACACCAAGCCCCCCCAGACTAGAACCGTTCACGGACGCTCAGAGCAGCGAGATATCCTTGATTCCTGGTACTCGTCCGAAACTCCCTCCTTCGTACTCTCAGGCATTGCCGGATGCGGCAAGACCACTCTGACATCCTTCTGGATGGATGGGATTCTGGATAAGAATCCTGACCTCTTGGCGATGTACTACCCCTGCCAGCCCTGGGACTCTCCCCTGGGCATAGCAACTAGTCTCTTACATCGCTTGGGAATCAGTACTGAAGATTCATCCGATGACCCATACGGGGTCATCGATACGCTGCCTTTGAAGCCAGGGGCGAGACTTGACTTAGATTTGTACAGACGGCGCATAGTGGCACATCTGCAAGATGAGGATGGCCATAGGGGAGAGCAGACACAGGAATTCTTGTTGATACTAGATGATGTACACAATCTTGGCAATGATGGCAACCACCTACTAGGCGCTTTACTGCAAATAACCGAGACCACCTCGATGAGACTCCTTCTGATTTCTAGGACCAGTATGACGTTCTACGACAGGCGTGATGTACACACTAGAGGAAGGGTGCAAGAACTAGCACTTTCAGGCTTGACTCTCGAAGAGATATCTCAGTGGCTGGATACTCTTGAACTACCAAGCAAGGCCCCCGCGAAGGAGATTCATCGGGCAACAGGAGGCCACCCTCTTGCCGTGGAACTACTCGAGATGTACGGTCAGACCCTCCACGACGACTGGCTCCGCTTCCTCGATGAGGAGATACTCGACGTACTCCCAAAAGATCGCAGAGAGATTCTGGCCTTGCTCGCGGTAGCAGACAAGCCGATTCCTTGGGACTCACTAGCCAGNGCCGCCGACTTTGATGGACTCCCTCCCTCTGACCTAATAGAGCGAGGACTGATGCTNGAATTGAACGATGGGATGTGGTTNCACGAGGCCCTGAGAGCTAGGCTATTGAGAGAAGTNGGCGCCCCGCTCGAGGAGCGCGCAAGAAAACTGCGAGAAGTCAGCGATTAAGCCATGTGACGATTCAACCAGTCATCCATACTCGGCTTGGGAAGGGCCCCGGTCATGCTATCTACAACCTGTCCGCCTCGGAACAGCACTAGATTAGGAATACTTCGAACTCCATACCTTCCTGGTGTGATTTGGTTGGTATCAGTGTTGACCTTGGCAATGGTGATGTCCCGCTCACCGGCAATTTGCTCAAGAACTGGTGCAATTGCTCTACATGGTCCACACCANGGAGCCCAAAAATCCACTAGTACCCACTCGTCAGTACTTGTCACAACATCGAAGTCCGCATCGGTCGCATTCACTATCTTACCCAAGGTCTCACCTACATCAGGCGGGGACCTTCCATTCTATCAATCTGTGTCCTACCAAGTATGCGAACTTCCGCAGGGATTGTGAACCTCAGACTCATCCCCGTGCTCATGGATATTACTCCGAGCATCCTAACAGCCGACTTCGCCAGACTCGGNGAGACTCTCGAGGAAGCNGTTGACGCTGGGATAAATTGGATACACATGGACGTCATGGATGGNAACTGGGTAGTAAACCGAACAATCACTTTTGGACCCGCTCTAATTAGATCNGTCAGAGACAGATTGGGCCCCGAAGTTACAATCGACTGTCATCTAATGATTACTAATGCTGAGGATACTTGGAAGCAGTACGCTGATGCCGGCGTTGACATGATAATTGCCCATATTGAAGCCGTTGACGACTTCCCCGCACTCATCACCAAGATGCGTGGAGCCGAGATGGGAGTCGGCTGCGTACTCAATCCCGACACGCCGGCCGAGGATGTGATATCGCTCCTACCAGATCTGGATCTGGTGCTAGTCATGTCGGTGGTTCCTGGTAAGGGGGGCCAGTCGTTTATGCCAGACGTCGAGGACAAAGTTAGAGCCTTCCGGGCGGCCATCGATGAACAAGAATCCAACGGCGGCCGTAAAGTCAAGCTGATGATTGACGGCGGCATCAAGGATCACAACGCGGCTATGGTCGCAGAGTGGGGAATAGATATCGCCGTTGTCGGCTCGGGCCTAATCAATGACCGAGGCAGCATCGCTGAGAATCTCGCCGCTATCCACCAAGCCATGAGATAATCCTCGACGAGGATTCAAAGCACACTACCCCAAGCGCTCTTCAATGGTAACAGAGCAATGGATGGTGGAAGAGATACTCAAGATTGTCCCCGATGCTCAGGTAGAGGCATCTGACTTGCACGGTAGCGGAGACCATTTCCATGTTAGGGTTATTTCAGAGAGTTACGAAGGTGTTCGACCACTACAGAGGCAGCGACCGATTCTGAATCACTTCAAGCCGTATATCGCACAGAATATTGTACACGCACTGGATCTCAAGTGCATGACTCCAGAGCAGGTCGAAGGAGCGGGCCAGACTGCCTTCGACCCACATGGTGAAGAGGTGGAGTTCTTTGGGGTGCACATCCGCAGACCGGACAAGGAGTGATGATATGACAGAGTTCAATTGGACACCCGATGAATTGCAAGAATTAGTTGACAACAATAGACTGGTCCTGTTCATGAAGGGGACGCCCGAGCAGCCACAGTGCGGATTTTCGAACCGCGCAGCCATGGTCCTGCAACAGTTGGAACAACCATTTGTCAGCGTCAAT
This sequence comes from Methanobacteriota archaeon, assembly GCA_002727275.1. GTDB lineage: Archaea > Thermoplasmatota > Poseidoniia > Poseidoniales > Thalassarchaeaceae > Thalassarchaeum. Next base: position 1,646 of record PBWO01000025.1, on the reverse strand, counting down.
ATCCTATCCGATCACCGCGCAATACCTTCTGTCTGTGCTTGGTCTGATTTCCCGACCATGCCACAGATATTTGTACACGGCGAACTCATTGGTGGCTCCGACATCGCTCTCGAGATGTTCCAGAGCGGAGAAATGCAGCAGATGCTTGCCGACGGCGATGCAGCCCTTGAGTGAGGAGATTGTATGGTGCCGGCGGAAGACCGCCGCACGATGCTCATAGCACTGGCAGGAGCCACGGTAATTTCATTTGCTCCGTTTCTGTATATTCGTTCTGATACAACGCCACTGACCGGAGCATTCTATCGAATGCTGTACGCACTTCCTTTGTTGGGATTATTGGTTTGGACATCAAAGAAGGAAGATCCCCGAAACACAAATTCACGCTGGCTTGCATTTGGTGCCGGAATCCTACTGGCTATCGATTTCGCAGGATATCACAGCGCCATCGATTACATCGGCAGNGGAATTGCAACATTGATTGGGAACTCCCAGGTCATCATTGTCACATTGGTCACTTGGTGGCTGTTTGGTGAGAGGCCGAATAAATTCATTCTATTCTCATTACCAATTGTGATGTTAGGATTATTGCTAGTGTCTGGTGTTTGGGACAAAGCCCCATATGGCGAAGATCCAGTAAAGGGAGTCATTTGTGGCATTGTAGCAGCCGTATTCTATTCCTCTTTCTTGATAGCTTATCGGCAATCGAATAGAATTGGTGCACCAGCGGTCAATGCGCAGTTCGATGCCACTGCTGGAGCAACACTAGGTATCTTGTTTCTGGGGACTATTCCACTAACTTCTCTTGGTGTTGAAGCCATTGAGCATTCGATAACTTGGCCCAGTCATGGCTGGTTAATTGTACTGGCAATTTCCTGCCAAGTGATTGGTTGGATTGGGATAACATACGCGCTTCCCAGACTGCCGGCTGCGCACACTTCCTTTGCAGTCCTGCTACAGCCTGTTCTGACCATCGTTTGGGGAATACTGCTCCTAGACGAAACCCCCTCTTTCCAGCAGTCTATGGGGATGATTATGATTCTAGGAGCCATTATCGCCGTTACAATGTATGGTTCGACCACCACAGAAGATAAAGCCTAACTCACAGACTCTTCTTGCGTAATTAGTGACATTTTGACCTGATACTCGACATATGAAATTGTGAGTGCGACCTCTTCGCCATCCTCACAGTCACAAATAGTTCCCCAGACTGCATATGTATCGACTCTAATCTCAATCCTCCACTCTCCAGTCCCCGTTCCGTTGTACAACTCCCAAGACGCCCGGGCCTCCTCTTCTGTACCTTCAAAACCAGAAGCATTGGGTATGTCAAGTGAGTAATCATACCAGATTTTATCCCAAGGCTCGGTCTTGTCAGCATCACAGTCCTGACTTGAAGCATCCGTACTGGATAAACTGTACAACTGAGACTTAGATACGCCCGTATCATACACCTCTACCGTGACCATATCGCAACCGACAATACCCCCTGGTTGTTCATCCTCTTCACCCCAGTAGGCTCCGATATAGATCTTAGAGACATTATTCGGCATTGGGATATTCAATGTCACCACCTCTGTTGTATCGTCATTAATGAAATAGGTCTGAACATCTGTCGTGTTCTTCTGTTCAAATGTGAACTCCCAAAT
>PBWO01000024.1 GCA_002727275.1 Methanobacteriota archaeon | reverse complement strand
TCTTGTATGGCTCTCAGCGTTCTCCCTGCATTGTCCATAGGTGTGTATGAAGTGCTAGTTTCCCATGGTCGCCAGGACCTAATCGATTACTTCGCACCCAACTTAGCAACCGGAGAATGGGCAGGAACAATGTGTCTCACAGAGCCCCATGCTGGAACTGATTTGGGCATCATCAGTACTAGAGCAGAGCCCCAATCAGATGGAACATACAAAGTCTCAGGAACCAAGATTTTCATTACCTATGGAGAGCATGATATGGCTGACAATATTGTTCATCTGGTTCTTGCTAAAGTACCTGGCGGCCCAGAGGGGACAAAAGGAATCTCTCTCTTCCTAGTGCCCAAGTACATGCCTTCGGAGTGGGACGGAAACTTCGAAGGGATTTCCAATGACCTCAAGTCCGATCACAACGGGGTCACCTGCTCGGGGGCCGAAGAGAAGATGGGGCTACATGCAAGCCCTACATGCGTGATGAATTTCGACGATAGTACTGGCTGGCTGGTTGGTCCGCTACATGGCGGAATGCCTCTGATGTTTGAGATGATGAATAGAGAGAGGGTTGCTACAGGAATGATGGGCCTCGGGCTCGCTGAGATTGCATATCAAAATGCTCTTGCATGGTCACTAGATCGCAGACAGGGTAGGGATCTGAAGGGAATCAGAGACCCCAATGAGACTGCAGATAATATTCTAGTTCATCCAGATGTAAGACGCATGCTCCTTGAGGCCAAGGTCAACAACGAAGGCTGTAGGGCGCTAGCCGCTTGGACAGGAATTCTACTTGACCAGATGCACAGTGATGACCCTGCAGTATCCGAGCCAGCAACCGCACTCGTTGCACTATTCACACCAATAATCAAGGCCCACTTCACCGATTTGGCTTGCGAAACTGCGAGTACCTGCATGCAAGTAATGGGTGGTGCCGGTTATTGCAGCGAGTACGGTGTCGAACAATTCTATCGTGATGTCAGAATCTCCAAGATTTGGGAAGGAACCAATGGAATCCAAGCTCTCGATCTAGCCGGTCGAAAGATTACTCAGGACTTCGGAAAGAACCTACGACATCTCATGTGGCCACTCTCCGAATTTATCGAGGAAAACAGAAACGATCCTGAGATGGGTGAATTCAACAAACCACTACACCAAGGTGCTAGAGGACTCCAGCAGATCACCTTGCTGATGATTGCCGAGGGCATGGCCAATCCACATTTCNTAGCTGCTGGCGCTACAGACTACTGCCGATACTTCGGCAATGTTCTACTCGCCTACATGTGGGCTAGGATAGCTAAGGTTTGCCTACAGAAGAAAGGCGACGCATTCTATGATGCAAAACTCGCAAGTGCCCGATTCTTCTTCAAACGCATCTACCCCGAAACAATCAGTCTGGCCGCAAAAATTCAGTCTGGGCCAAAGCCCTTGATGGACTACCCCGTGGAGATGTTCTGATGACGGAAGGAAGTGCTAGCAGAAGCCTGAGAATGAGATTCGATAGGGCCTCAAAGAAGGCATGGGATTTACCCGCCCGACCATCAAATGAGCAACTCCTTCAATTGTACGCCTTGTACAAGCAGGCTACTGAAGGGGACTGTGAGGGCAAGGCTAGAGGAGGCCTCAAGGAGCGAGCCAAGTGGAAGGCATGGAACAAAATCTCAGGCACCACTCAGACTGAGGCCATGGAGAGGTACTGTGAACTAGTTAACTCCCTAATGGGGTGAACCATGCCGATTGATGAAGGCAAACTGAAATCCGAGTTCAAAAGCCTACTCGGCCCAGTCAAATTCAGACTGTTTTCCCTCGTCTCTATGCCCGCTGCCAGATTCGCAGGCCTACGCATGGATCATCTCGATGAATCCTCATGCGTTACTTCAATACCCGGAGGCTGGCGCTCTCAGAATCCATTCAAGACGATGTATTGGGCAGTACAGGGAATGGGGGCCGAACTGGCTACTGGAGCAGCACCCTTCGCAATGTCGAGGGCGATGCCGGAGAAACTCAGGATGTTTGTGGTCGGAACCGAGGCAAACTTCACCAAGCGAGCCAAGGGAAGAATTTCTTTCACATGCGAGGATGTTAGCGCTGCTAGGAAAGCGATTGAATTGTCCGCTTCAACCGGCGAATCAGTCGAGTGTGACATGAGAACAATCGGAACCGACTCTTCAGGCGACATCGTCTCCGAATGGGTATTCAAGTGGAACTTCCTAGTGATGGACTGAGGTGAGTCGGTGGTCAGAACACGTCTAACCGAGGATGCGGGTGTTGAACACCCAATCATTTGCGGTGCGATGTACCCCTNCTCCAATCCAGAACTCGTCGCCGCAGCTGCAGAAGGAGGCGGTCTAGCAATCCTACAACCTGTCTCTATGACGATGGTGCATGGCTACGACGAACCCAACACGATAGAAGGCCTGAGAAAAGGAATCAGATACATCAGAGAGTTGACCGACAAACCAATCGGATTCAACGCGTTGATCGAGAAAGGCAGTGAGAAGTACTTTGAGAGGATGTCTCAATGGATTGACGTCGCTCTGGAAGAGGGAATACGCTTCTTCGTCACCTCCCTAGGCAAGCCGGATTGGGTTTGTGAAAAGGTCCATGCTTACGGCGGCGTTGTCTATCATGATGTTACCAACAGATTCCATGCAGAGAAAGGAATCCAATGCGGCGCAGACGGGCTGATTTGTGTCAACAACCGCGCCGGTGGACATCTCGGAGATCAGACGATGGAAGAAATGTACGAGGAACTATCCGATCTGGGAGTGCCTCTAATTTGCGCTGGTGGAATAGGCAGCGAGGAGGAGCTGAATGCAGCGCTTGAACTGGGCTATGATGGTGTGCAGATGGGGACCAGATTCATCGCTACCGATGAGTGCACAACGCCTCAAGATTACAAGGACGCAATAGTGAATGCATCAGAGGATGACATAACTTGGACGACCAAGTTGACAGGAGTACCCATCGCAATCATTGATGGCAAGGGGGTAAAACAGCACAACAATTGGCTAGTTCGCAGGCTGCTGAATAGCAGATTCAAGCATAGAACTAGAGTATTGATTACCGGAATCTCATTCTGGAGGATGAGAGCCTTGGCTAGGGGTAAGAAGAAATCGGCCAAGGATCTCTGGTCAGCCGGNAAGAGCGTCGAGACCGTTCGTAGCATAGAGTCGGCTACCACGATAATGAATCGATTGGGTGAATCTCTGAATAACAATCCAAATCTCAGAGACCGGATNGATTAGTATGTCGTCTCGTCGGACTTCACTTGTACAGAGAGTNTTCTCTAATCCTCTATTCAGGACATTCCTGATTTTCTCCATTTTCAGGGCATTCTACGGAGCAGGAATCCTAGTTGTAACTTGGTTCTTAGCAACCAGCGGAGAGGCTCCTTGGTGGACCTCAATCATTTTCCTGCTATTCTCTATGGTATTCTCGAGAATTCTATTCAGGGGTATCAAACTTAGATGGCCACATTTGTTTGAGACTTCACAGGACCCTATCGTTTAGTTGCTGAGCATCACCGACGACTCCGAATCCGAACTCTTCTTCCAATGCTCTTGATACTAGTCGGAAATCAGAATCCCTTGTGGCCACTAGCACACTTCCGATGTCGGCGTGGCAAGCTGCGGCTATACTAGCAGCATCAGACATGATGTCACGATCGCCCTTCTCAGGATATATTTCTTCATCATTAATCGAAGTCCTAGCCGGAGCCTTGCCAATCTTCCTCTTCTGCTCATCAATTAGGAAGAATACATCTCTGTGCTTGAGCAGAAATNGATCTAGTGCAACAGAATCTCCCTTGCTAGCATCCTTCCTCCAGGTATCGAAGGTGGAGAGCACTGCTCTAGCCCGCTTAGCTAGAAACTGATCATCGATTCTATCCTCCCAAACCGATTTATCGATGTACATATTAGAAAACAAATTGAGGACTGATTGCGAGGTTTTCGCCCTATGCATGAACTCTCCTTCGGCTGCCGGAGGAACATACAGAACCACCCTTCCTTCCTCTGCCCTGCGTCGCAACATCCAGTGGAAAGCCCTCTCCACAGTCCAATCTAGACTGCCTAGATTGTCCACAGAGAGCTCACGCAGTAAATCATCCTTGAGCGCTTCAATCAGGATGTTGGTATCCACAATAATGAGGGGCTTGAGGGAGAGTCCCTTCAGGGTCCTCCTCTCNTTGACGGGAATTATTCTGCTGTGACTGGTGAATAGAGCCCGCTGACTCTTCTTCAGCGCCTCAGACTGACTCTCTTCAAGAAGGCCAGAATAAATCGCCTTCTCGAGAATTCTCAATCCTCCAAGAGGNTCATCCTCAGCGACATCCATTGCCATCTTAGCAACCACCCCGGGATCNCGTCTACCTCTGAGNTCAAACAGNACACTTCTCTCAATATCGCTTTGCCTGCCAGTCTCAACAGACTTGAGGTCCTTCATCGCGACCCTTACTCGGCCAACGAATGGCTCAGAGGGTAGACCATGCTCTTCTGGNTATCTAAGTAGACTCTCCAGTACGGCCTCACTACCCGCAGAAACAGAAGTCTGAATCTCGCCATTAGAGGTCCGCTGGTCGGCTGCGAATGCCAATAACTCAGAACTGGCCTGTTCTATTTTTTCAGAAACATGATGGTCACCCGTTCTGAGATACAGCTTGAATCGACTGGTAACTGTACTCGCCAAAGCTGGATTAGAGTCAATGATTGAAACGGCTTCCTTCCATCCAGCAGAATGAGCGAATTCTATCAATGCCTTTCGCATCACCAGAGAAGATCTCTCGAAATCATCACTGAGTTTGCCGGCAGCATCCTTGTATGCCCGTGCAGCATTCAGACGATCCCCTTTCTCTCTCAATATCGCCGCACGCACGACCTGTAATTCTGGAGATGCCTTCGCATGTTGTCTATACCAGTCTTCTAGTGCCGGGACGCCGATGTTGTACTCCACCACTAAGTCTGTAACTGTCCCAACAGTTTTCATCGTCACGCCGTTGTACCACGAGAGATTACTTAGAGATCGAATGGCTTCATCTATCCTCTCTTTGGTACCGATTTGCAAATCCATGGCCGATCTGTTCAACTGAAGAGATACAATCAGGGCCTCGAACAAGCGCCTCTCTAAATTTGACAGGTTTGCCTTACTTACGGACTCAGAGAGATTATTGATACTGGTCTCGCGTACAATACGATCACCTTCAACAGACAAAGCCCTCCTGACCTCATTCAGTGATCGTAGACCGTCAGAGTCCAGTTTTTCATGAATCGACTGGATTTCTTGAGCCAAACCGTCTAACAGAGAAATCAATGCGACCGAGGTATCGCTAAGGAACGGATCCTTGGATGAATCCTCAATTGAAGAAAGAGCAACTTTTCTCAAATCANAAAGCCCCTTTTTGTCGGCCATATCGCCACCAGAATAGAGGTGCCAGCAGAGTAGAACCCTCTGAGGGTACACCTTCGCGAGTGAAGGCGACTCTTCGAAAACCGTCAGCATTCCATCTATGTCTGCAGCCTCTACTAAGGTATTGAGAACCGCATCAGTATGTCTGATTGAATCCCTCTTGATCAACTCTCTCGCAGCCTCGACTCTAGTNTCAATCGATACACCATCTCCTGTGATTACNGCGACAACCCCCTCTTCATCCATCTCGGAGATAGACGACAGAATTGCTTGTGNTATCGAATCCGAATCANGAGAAGAGAGTAGGTTTAGAGCGATTGAGACGTGTTCAGGACTTTCGATTTCTACTTCTTCAATAATCTCTACAGCCTCAGCATAACGACCTTCTGATACCAGTTTGCCCGCTAATTGCCAACATATAGGGCCGGGCAAACACTCACCAATACCAGTCAAAATCTTCGAACCTCTCAACAATTCATCTGCAGACAAATCCTCTCCACAATGCTCAGACTCTCTCCAAGCAGCAACTCGCATAGCCACAGATAGGGCATCTTCGCCCTGGCCAAGAGCGCAATTCTTCCAATCAATCATCTCTCCAGAGCGAATCCTGATCAGCCGTGCTTGCTGCTCTGCAACTTCTCCTATCTGGGCGCCTTCAATGCCTTCAAACACCTGTAATGCCTGATCGCTTGAGCTTGCTGCTAGCAGAATCCCCTCAAGAAGAGCCCCCTCCTCTCTCAGCCCCCTTAGCGACCCCTTCATTTTCCTCGCCCACAGTTTCATTCGCGGTTTTCCATCANCAAGATCTCTACGAATAGCATGGAGGGCATGATCCTGTTCTGAGTCAGTCCTGAAAGGCAATTCAAGAGATAACCAATCTTTGACCTGAAGAGGGTCCTGAGGATCAATTCTAGAAGACTTAATCCAATTCTCAACATCCATCTCTGGTGCTTTAACTTCAGTTACGGGAAACCTTCCGAGCTCCGCCAGTATTGGTGCTTCTTTGGCCAGCGCTTCCCAGACAGGATGAATTCCTGATACACATTCTTCTCTCAGACCATCCAGTATNGAATCTAGATCTGGTCCCCAGTCTTTACCCCTATTTCGATGAACTAGAAGCACCGCCAGCCGATAAGCGGGAGACCACTCAGAAGCCAATGCATCACCAGTGCTTGACAACCAACCCTCTGTGCCACGAACTCTTCCGCGCCCACCTCTCCTACCAATTCGCCCCCGTCCAGTATTTCCTCCAGCCTCAATCGATGGAGCATCGACGCTAGCATTGCTAGCTGCTAGTAAGGCCAGAGCTCTCCATTCATTTGGAAGTAGAGTCCACGCNTTGGGNCGTTGTACCGCCTTTTTACGTCTTAACGGGTCAGTTCCTGACTTGTCTAANGAACTGATACACTCGAGAAGGTAATCCTCCATGATACCACTAGTGGGTTTGCCCATGCACTTCCATTCATCAACACATCGCCTTGCTATGCAAGGCGTCAGAGAGAGAACTCAAGACTCCACAGCCCTAGCAGAGAGCGTGGACCCCTTGCGAACGACCATACTTCTGATGCACCCAATTGCGGCGCTAGCATTGGTCTGGATGTTTGTTCGTCAACGAAGATGGAGAGAGCAGAATATACTACTGAAGGGCGATGAGAGGAAGCAGGCACTGGTGGACCACGAGGTCACCGGTGAGTGGATGGTGCGCGCAACTATTGCAGTAATCGGATTGGCCTTTGTGGCCCAGATAGCAAGAGCTAGCATAGACGGCGTCGAATGGAGTGANTACATCNTCCCAGATCACTTCCACGGCTGGGTTGGATTCATGGGGCTATTTCTGATGCTGACACTCAGGAAATACGGCAGAGCAACCCGAACCCTGAAAGACTCGGGCAAGTCCTTTGCTAGAAGCAAGCAGATGCATGGAAAAATCAGTGATGTGATGCTCCTACTCGTCATCATCCACGCTTTCTTGGGGTTCCTGTATCTGCTCAGGATTCTCTGACTAGCGCTCAGCCCACATCGCTAGCCAAACCTCTAGATTTCGATCTATATCTTCAATCTCGACCTGTCTTTCCACTCTTTCCCCATCCTCGATTGGTTGAATTCTACAACCACATGCATTGGCATGTCCGCCTCCATCTGGATNAAATTTTGTTGCCAGTTGAGTNAGGTCGTACAGTCCTCCTTCAGTATGTAGGAATGAGTTAGTGTAAAAGGAGGCCGAAACAGGATACTGCTCCTCATCTCCGAAGGATGCACCGACATCTCCGTGCACTACCACGCAAGCATCACAGGAATCACCTGCAATAGCTGTAATTCGGTAACCGTTAGAGCGCATTCCAGCATCTTCCATTCTGACTATTGCTAACCTGTCTACGACCTGCATGTTCTGCGAGATTGCCTGATTCAACTCGGCCTGGCGACTCTTTCTTTCTTTCAAGGCCGATGCCACCCAATCTTGCGAGAGGATATCTTCGACACCCAACCCTTTCTGCAACGACTCGAGGATATGAATGGCCAAGCCAGACTCGACATCTATCAACCGACCAAGCCAGATGACCGGATAGTCTGAGAGAAACTCCTCTCGAGTAACTCCCCCTCCGTCCAACTTGTCAACCCAATTTAGGAAGTCAGACATGTCACTGAGATCCACCTCGTCGACCAATAAGTCATAGGCGATTCTAGCCGCCGAAGGAGCTCGCCTCCAGATTGAGATTACCCCATCCTCATCTCCGACTGGAGCATTGGACTGATGATGATCTATGCTCAATCCACANTCAGGGTGTCTGGGCAAGTCACATACCGCAGTATGCCGGTCAATACAGTAATCCAGCAGCCCTGCTCGCAATTCCCCAGGATGCCCAAACACGACCTCAGCATCGGGCCACCATCTTCTCAGGATTGCTCCGGTCACAACACCGTCAAGGTCACTGTCGGTGACGATTCTCCTGATATCCAGCGACAGCGCCTCACTAACCATCCATCACCACCCCCCGCCAGCCCCACATTGTGCTTTCTACCGCTTAGTCAGTATTCTGGCACGCAATACTGAGGTTAGCATAGGCAATTGAGATATGGATGACCCCCGTGCGAGACCCTATGGAAACCTCCTGCGGCTTCGTTCTAGTCAATTACGACAGCGTACTACTTCTCCAGTATCCTCAGGGACATTGGAGTTTCCCTAAGGGCCACGTCGAAGATGGTGATGCCAATCATCACATCACNGCCTCTAGAGAGTTGGCCGAAGAGACTGGGATTGCTGATGTCACCATAGATGACGTTTGGTGNACCCGTACTCATTACACCTTCATGCGAAGGGGCAAGGCTGTTCCAAAGCAGGTATTCTGGTACATCGCCGAAACCGATGAACTGAGCATCACTCTTTCGGAAGAGCACACGAATTACATGTGGCTTGATTTTGATGACGCCGAGGCGCAACTCACCTTCGATCAGGAGAAAGAGTTGCTACGCTCGGCTCGAAGACACATGAAGCANATGGGCAAGACAGTCTGAACTGGATTATTCCTCACGCTTCCCTAANGGAGTCCACAGAACTTCTTTCTCTCCAGTCACTAAGGCAATCCATCTAGAGAGGACGAAGAGCCAGTCTGAGAGCCGATTGAGGTAAACAATGACCTCATCGCGAACAGAACCCTCCCCCTCTTCCTCGCGTAATGAGCAAGCATGTCTCTCGGCTCGTCGTGCAACTGTTCTAGCGATGTGCAGGGTAGCAACGGGAGGAGATCCGGTCGGCATGATGAATGACTCCAATGGCTCAGTATCCTCTATCCACGAATCCATTTCACGGACCAGACGATCACATTCAGCGGTACCAATCAGAGACATTTGCTCAGGCAACCCGTCTGGAGGGCATGAACACTCGGCACCAACATCGAACAATTCCTGTTGGACGCGCCCGAGCNCGTCGTCTGCTAGGGAATGAGCATAGGCCCAGCGCGNTTGCCTCTCTCTGGATTCGGGGATTGGAAATCTATTCAGCTCCATTCGNACCATTCCGATTTGCGAATTCACCTCGTCGATAGTCCCGTAGAGTCGGACACGGGGGTGCTGCTTGCCGACCTTACTACCGTCTAGCATGTGAGTCTCGCCACCATCTCCCACTCCGGTGTGGACTCTGTTTATGCGGACCATGCACCCGCGACCGAGTCATTTCCTATCAATCGTGCCGCGATACTGACGAATCTGCATTTCGTAATGCTTCTTCGATTGCCTCTGTCCAAGAACCATCAATAGAATCCCACCCCCCTTCTCTCTCCAGCTCTACTAAATGCTCTCTCTCGGCTTCGGAATCGCCCGTATGTCGATGAATCAAAACTAGAGCAGCATGACTCATTGCGTTGATCCAAGGATCTTCCATATCCCACGACCGCTCAAAGTGGGAAACTGCCCCTCTAGGGCCGTGTATCAGTCCACGCCGGATCTGCCTGAGTCCAGATTTCGACCAGGAAACACCCTTAATTCCGACCACCAAACCTCGGAAAACTAGGTAGATTTCCAAAGACACTAGAATTGAGGCCACAATAAACGAACCAATCTGCTCGGGTTGACTCATCCCATCCCATCTTCCAACCATCAGGTCAATTGCACCTACACAAAGAAGCAGGCCACTGAATGGAGCCACAATCACGTCCCTGTGTGTGAGGGACATTTGGATCACGCCATAGATGACACCCATTCCTCCAACGGTTGTGGCCAGCACGGGAGGGATCCATTCTCCTATGCCTCGAGGGGCGGTACTGGAAAGCCAAAATAGAGCGGCTAATATTAGCAATAACCACGCAAACCTCCCGCTGATTTCCGGGAATGGCTGATGTCGTGAATAGTAGTGAACGGCCAACCCCAGAAAAAAGAACAGAGCGACCCAGAACAGCATTCATTCTTCCTCCGAATGTTCTCTCCAACCAGGGTTCCAGAAACTCTCGTCATCAAGCCAGGCCAGCCATTGCCCGCCCTCTGACTCTAGTAAACGCTCAGATCTTCTTTCAAGTCCCTCGAAAAGTGCTTCATCGACTTCCCCTCTATCATGAGCAGCCAACCATTCTTCTCTAATGTCACATACTGCCTGATGCCCCCCTGCGTGGTCGTCATAATGACGCTCACAGACCTCTCTGAGATCTTGAATCCACATTCTTGTGCCTCGAAGATGAGGATCCTCATCGAGGACCCTAGGCTTACGTGAGAACGGCCACCACCCCATGTTACCCCCAACCCCAAGCCTCCTCTATTGATGCTTTGCGAATCGCTAAGTTATGAATCACCTCGGACCATCTATGGGAAGGGTGGTGGTGCATCTCCACGGCTCTTCCAAGAACGCCGCGTTCAAGTCCTCGATAACTGATTATTCAAACAGACTCTCTTCCTCAGGCGTCACCTTGGTGGAGCACAGCGACAAGACCCCGGCAGAGGAGTATCTCAAACAGGTTTCACGACAGGCCGGCGATGCAAAACTCACTCTGTTGATGGAAGTAGGAAAAGAGATGGACAGCATCACATTCAGTGAATCATTTGCGGCGTGGCGAATGTCCCGCTTTGATACCCATCTAGTGGTCGGGCCTTCAGATGGTTTCGGGAAGGCTGCAAGTGGGCACAACAAATTATCACTGAGCAAGATGACAATGCAGCACGAACTCGCTGCAGTAGTCCTTCTTGAGCAACTGTACAGAGCCGCTTCAATGAACGAAGGGAAACCGTATCACAAAGGCTGAAACCCATCCGACGACTATGCGCACATGATACCGAAAGACTACCCTTGATACGCTCGCGCGCGTGTGAGGGGTTCTGTTGATAAGCAGCACGAATTTCAGAAAGTACTTCGGGGGTCTTCAGATGGAAGAAGAAATGACAAGAATAGAACAGAGAACGAGCAGAAATTCTGCAATTGCGATGGTAGTGCTGATGCTACTGAGTTCGCAAATGTACAATTTTCAGAATTTTGAGAAGGAAGACCCCGAGGAATCGGTTTGGGGCCCGGTCTCTCAAAGGACCGCATATCAACAGATGAATCAAGCCTCAGGCCCTGTGGCGGGAGAAGGAGAAACTCAGCCTGCTGCCGGTTTCAATTACGCTCAATCCCCCTTTACTGACCCGATGTTCCATGACCCCGCATCGATGTATGGATGGGTTTCTGACCCCGCAGCGCTCATCCTAGATCCCGCATACGGCTTTTTCCTCGAGGAGACAAATACAGAGGATCAAGACAATGATGGAATTAATGATCTAAATGACTTGGACGACGACAACGACGGCATCGTCGATTTGATTGAGAGATTCGATGGATGCTATGGCACAGATCCATTCGACCACGACAACGACGGAATCCTCGATGAGTTTGATTGGGATGACGACAATGACGGAATCCTAGAGGGACCAATTGATTACTCTCAAGGAGCAGACCCCAAGAATGTCAGCGCCGACAGATACGTTATCCCCACCACTGTTCACCCATGGACAGGAACCCCCGTCGGAACTGGATATCGAGTAGATCAGAATCCAATGGATCACGACAATGATGGCATCACAGACGATGATACAGATGGAAATGGACCCGGTTCATACGATGAGGATGACGACAACGACGCACGCATTGATCAATTCAAGTGGCCTTGTGATTTCGATGGAGACGGATTACAGGACTACTTTGATTTGGATGACGACAACGACGGTGTCGAAGATATCCTAGATGAGCACCCCTGGGATAGCTCACTCTCTGGAGACATCAGAACTATTGCACCTCTATGGGATGAATCTGGCCTATGGTTGGCCGGACCAAAGACGTTCAATGTCGAGATAGATGGGACCGGATACAATCCAGACACTCTCAACATTAATCCAGGAGACACTGTGATCTGGACAAATACAGACACCTCTGATCACACAGTAACCCACGCAAACAGTCAATTCAATCAGAATCTTCTTCCTGGAGATACTTTCAGTTTCACCTTCACATCATCCGGCACTTATGCATATGAATGCCTAGTCAATTCCTCGTATACAGGCGTAATTGAGGTTGCATCGGTGGGCCCGATTGCTGGCAATTATTCCAGTTTCGTCGGAGGAGTCGACTTCGTTGAGAGAGAGGCAGCAATCCACCCTAGGAATCAATCATTCACCGCTGTATACGATGGCGACCTCGACGGAGACGGAATCCCCAATTTCCTCGACCCAGACAACGATAACGACGGTAGCGCAGATTCGGTGGACACCGACGACGACAACGATGGCCTGTTGGATATGTACGATGTTGATGACGACAACGATGGCATTCCAGATGCCTGTCTTCAGATAGATTCCAATGGGGACGGAGAAGGAGACTACCCCATAGAAGCAGCCTCCATAGAGGTCCCAGGTGTTGATTGCGAAATCGACTACGATCGCGATTTGGACGACGATAGATACCGACCAATCGATCAAGACTACGATTTGGTTTGGGACTGGCTCGATCCCGATATGGGTGGTAGCGCAACCCCTGACAATCCCTTAGCGGACCCGTTTGCAAATCCTAACGACTTACCATTTGATTTGGATAATGATGGTCTTGAGAATGAAGAAGATCCTTACATGAATTCGACAACGGACCAAGTTCAAAGTTGGAACTGCCCAAGCCTATCTAACCCTAATCCAGTGAACTCAGATGACAACTGTGTCTTGATGCGTAAGTCGTATACTGGCAATAATGACTGGGACGGTGACGGGATAAACAACTGGGAAGACGTCGATGACGACAACGACGGAATCCTTGACTGGTTGGATATCGATGAGAATTGCGATCTCGATGACGACAATGACCTACACATGCTGAATGGGTCACTATTCAGGGACGACGGACCAAACAGTCTCGACACAGATATTGATGGCGACGGATTGTCCAATGACAATGATTGGGATGACGATAATGACGGTATTTCTGACTATTATGATCCAGACGATGGCAACTGCGGAATAGTCGACTCAGATACGACAGACCCATTCACTGGCTGGTCTTATTCTCATGGAGATGGAGACCCAATTGATGGTTCTGATGACGGACCCATCTATTCTAACGATGTAGCCCACAATTTCTATTGGAATCAAACATGGATGTTCAATCCATTCACCGTTGAGAACGGCTTCGTCCTAGATTACAACGGCTATGTCAACGACGCTACTGGATTGACTAGTGGAAAGGTCCCTGAGATGTATTGGTATGTAATCAACAAGTGGAGTCCATACAATGGTGACAACTACTTCGATATCGACATAGACGGAGACTCTCTAATCAACGGCATAGATATTGATCAGGACGGAGATGGACTACCGGACTGGTGGGACCAGGACGAAGGTAATGACGGAATTCTCGATGTTGATGACATCAAGATGGGAGGGACCTTCGATGATGGTACCTGCGGTCCAACCTTGATTTGGGCAGTATTAGCCCAACAACTGGCTGATCATGCATGCGGTCTGGCTTATGCATGGCTGTATGGCTATCCTCTCCAAGGGGCAACACAGACACAGCAGACGATTTACACTTCGCCATACAGTACCAGGCCCGATCCTGAGTTCGATCAAGGCCCATACAATGGAAGCAATTCTCAGGGCCAATGGACTTGTAACAAGAACTGCTTCTGGTTCGACTTTTTCGGTAACCAAGACGTAGGTCCCAGTGCTGCTGTAAACTATGATCAGATTATGGATAATAGAGATCTCTGGATCGCTTTCGTTGGGGTCAACAACGGCCTATTCCAGTGGAACTCAGATGGTAATGCAAACATGTTCCCAGACGAGGTTGCAGATTTACTCAACAATGATGTGGATCCAGATGATGACTGCGGTGCACCCGTCGCTGGCAATTTGAATCCGCAGTGTATGTTCAACGATACAGCTGATCTTGACGATGACTTCGATGGCGTCTACGATCACTGGGATGTCGACGATGATAATGATGGAATCTGGGACTATTTCGAAGTCGATACTAACGACGACTGGGATGATGATTCAAACACCGAACCACCGGGGTCATTCTTCACCGGTAGCAACTGCGAGGACAACGACGATGACGGTACCGATACGGACCCAGATGAAGATGGTTGGTTCCAAGCCGTCTGGGACAAGGGAGCCCTTGGTCAGGGTCTATTGCATCCGAAGTACTATGACGTGGACAATGACAACGACGGGGTCCCCGATGCCGAGGATCCTGATGATGACAACAACGGAGTGACCGACGCCCAGCAAGAGCTCCTATGCTTCGTCGGAGAGGAACAATCACCTTGGGATCACGATAACGACGGAATCCTAGATTGGGCAGATAACGACTGGGACGCGGACGGTATCGTCAACACAATTGAGTTGGCCACATCGACTCCGTGGATTTCTCCATGGGACCACGATAACGACGGCCTCAGAGATGACATCGATCTAGATGATGATGCAGACGGAATGTTGGACGAGGACGAAGTCATGCTCTGGCCGACCAGATTCGGCTCTGAGAGCACAAATCCATGGGATCACGATGACTTTGGAAACGGCACCGGTATTGCGAATCCTTCAGATCCAAATACAGGTCCCGATGCTATCGATCAAGATGATGATACAGATAACCGAACAGATTTGGATTGGGATCATTTGGAAGAAGGCTGGACTTCTGACAACTGTACTAATGGGGCAGAATCTAGTGATTGGGATCATGATAACGACTGTATTCCAGATGAAGACGACAAGATACCCACTAGGGTATCCATGACAGTTCCACCAATACTTTGGTTGGACAGTAAGTTCCCAGCAATTTTCAATGGTACCGTGAATTGGTTAGATCCAGTTCAAGGAATGTTCATGCCGGCTCCTGACTTACCTGTCCAAGTCCATATTGAATGGACTAGAAATGGCACTTCGGCCATTGAAACGATAAATGTTCTAACCGACGATAATGGAGAATTTGTTGTCGGCCAATTCCTCTTCCCAGAAGACATTCATGTTGGTGACAATTCTACCTACGTTGTCTATGCGGAAGTCACAGAAATGTTCGTTCACGACGGCTCCACTACGGAACCCGTTCCTGTAGAGGTACGGGCCAATACTACGATTGACTATGTTGCTTGGACTTACTTCAGAAGTGACGAGCAACCACTATTCGTCGACTTCAAGGTTCACTACGCAGCAGATTGGGAGCGAGGTATCTTCGGTAATCGACTATCTCATGCGCCCGTTTCTTTCACAATAAGTGGAGGCATTTTCGGCAACACTACACATCCTACTGTGTTCGACGGCTACAGCTATGGATATAGGGCAGACAGTGGCGGTTGGATTTCCCTGACTTTCGTGCAATCAGCCGGCTCCCAAGGAGTCTGGAAACAGGTCCAATGGAATTCCACTATGGACAATGGACCGGGGAAGGTTCCTGGTGGCTATGAAGAGATAGTCTGGAACAACTTCACTAAATCTCACAATGTGGTTGGTCGTTACAACTACACAAATACCAGCCTGCCGATTGGCGACTATTCGTTCGTTGGATTCTCTAGGCCTGACTTAGGAGCAGAGTGGCCATGGCCATATCTGGAAGGCGCCAATACAGACAGCTTTGCAATCAGATCTATGCACAGAATGTATGTTGAGGCCGAGATTATCTCGCCATCTATACGTCCGGTGTACTTCTGGGACTCAACTCAGTTCACCGGGTCCTCATTCGGGGCATGGAGAGCACTATTCCACTCCCCATCCCTAGCTAACGCGGGAATTGATTACTCAGATGCAAGCTTAGGTAAGCCGTACCCGATTCTCTGGGATGGCACCCCGGGAGGATTAACCGGGCAGGCTGCAACCCTCCGCCCATTCCTGTCTTCGAATGGAACACATTGGTCCATTGCTATGCAGAACGGCGGTGACTTTGACGTACCCCCATGTGGCCCTGTAGACCCACTAGATCCAGATAGCCCCGTTCGTTGTGAGATAGTTCCTGAGATGTTCACTGGAGAGACATTACGAGTTATTGGTACTGTATGGAACCGCACCATGACTCCATGGCCATTCGATCCGATGGCTCTGCAGGTAGACATAGATCGCAATGGAGTATTTGCAGGCTCACAGGAGACCGGTTTCGCGCGTGTACCTCAGATGGTAAACGGCATGGCAACCTTCGATTACAACTGGACCTGGTACTCTCAGTACTCTGCAGGCGTTTTCGGCATCAGGGCTGACTTCACCAATTCGAACTACTACTTCACGGGCAATCAGACCTCAGTCCTTGCTCCAACCGGCGCTTACGTCAATGTCTCTGTAATTGGAACAACTGACTTCCAGTTGAATAATGTCCCTAGACTATACCGAGGCCAGAACGCTACTATTGAGGCTAGACTGATTGATAATGCATACCAACCAGTTCGAGATGCACCGGTCAACTTCACATGGTCTGCTGATGGAACTAATGACGTTGTTCTGACAGATCAAAATGGTGTATTCACTGTCAACTTGACCATTGACGAATTACACGAACTCGGAAACTTCACCCTGAGTTACGCGTATCCAGGAGATCCAATTCGGCAAGCAAGCTCATCTGAAATTAGTCTCTGGGTTGTCTCTAGGACCCTCATTACGCTGCAGAGCGCGACCTCTGGGGCTCTGAGTAGTGGCGATATATGGGAGATTTCAGCTCAAGTCACAGATGATAATCGAACTCCGGACCCTACTCTGTTCGATCCAGGACAAGCTCTCGATGGATGCGGTGAAAATGGAGGAGAGGTGCTGATTATCTTTGAAGGAACTGACTTCGAGGACCGAACTCACAGACAAATCGTTGAGACCAAGTGCCCCAGTGCCGGTTCGATATACCACGACATATCGCTAGATCCTCAATTGCTGCGGGACGATCCAAACTCATTCTTACCAGACGGTTTCGGACCAGTCAATGTAATTCTGAGATTCGGCGAGAATCTCCCCAATGAGGGCTGTGAACTCTTAGACGCGGAAATGCTGGGCACTTCTGGTGCTTGGGACCCGTGTGCACAGATTCTGAATAGCGAGCACTATCGAAAGGTGCTACAGTTCAATACGGAAGGATTCTATCTAATCGGGCGAACCAGCCTCGCCGTTGATGATCAAATCGTCTACACGTCTGAAATCGATAAGAATACGGGTCAACCAATCGACAAACCAATGGTCGTGACCGGACAACTGCTCGATGAGTTGGGCGGCAATCTATCATTCAGACCTATTCGTGTCGAATACCAGATGCTCAACATGGAAACTGGAAGCCAGGTTTGCATACCAGGGGCAACAGATGAGAACGGGTTCTTTGAGATAGTCTGTCCACTAACTGGAGTTGAGGCCGGACAGGCCATGGTCACTGTTTCCTATGACCCATATGAGAGCATGGATAACTGGAGATACAAACCATCAAACATGACCAAGATTTTCCCAGTCTTCTCCAATTCAACAATGCTGATTCAGGAAGTCGGTCCATTCAGGACGGACGTGGACACCTATTCGTTCGCTAACGGATCTGTTTTCCCAGTACTATATCTCAAGGAATCATTCCACCTTGAGGCTATGTTAACTCAGACCAATGGTAATCCGATAGGAGGTAAATGCCTCAACATCTACCTCGATCCCGAGACTAATACCCGACCAATCGCTACTGCAATCACGGCAGATGGCTCCGGAGAAATAGATTGGTTCTCTGGAGACCCTGAGGACAATCCAAGCCGCAGAGGCGTCGAGCCGAACGGCGACCAATTGGAAGGCTTCCGAACCGTTAGAGTGGCTTATGAGCCCAACAAGGAATTACCTGGTGGATGTCGGGCCGAAACAACTCCAGTTGTTAATGGATCTTACATGGATATCGAGGTATTGGTACGCAGTAGAGTGGACATATTACTCAAGGATCACTGGTCTAACTCTGCGGGATACCAGCCAGGGGATGAGATTACTGGAGCAGTGACAATTCTGCGTGACCGATTGGATCTATCTGTCGAGGGGCAAACAGTCGTCTTCACCTTCCAATATTGGAACGGTTCAGGATGGATTACCGGCTTCCCGCCAGAGTATAAACCGACAAATGAGCAAGGCACTGCGAACTTCTCTTTCATCTACGCCGGAGAAAATATCCCCGGTGAACTAGAATGCGATCAGACTGCTTCAGCACCTTGTGCCGTTGACGGCAGATGGAGAGTCCTAGTACACTTCCTAGATACTCAATTCTTCGTTGAAGAGTTCCTGAACAGTACCCCAATTATTTTCCTTGGCGAAGAACCGGTGAGTGAGCAGACCAGCTTCTTCACCGCCAGAGTGACTGTAGTGTTGCTAATCGCGATTTCATTCGCTCTGTTGATTGGCGCAATCATGTATCGCAACTACGCAGAGCGCCGACGCATCGAGGTGATTCGTGGAATACTGACCGACTCGCTAATGTCTCTGAAAGCCTCCAATGACTACATACAGACCATCTTTAACTGCTACAAAGATCTAGTACGCTTCTTCAGGAGCAGAGGTGCGATGAAGAAGGTCTACGAGACCACCAGAGAGTTTGAGGACGCTATCAACTCCATGCTGGGCGGAATCGCTCCACCTGAAGATTTGAACGAGTTCTTCTCAATCTTCGAAGAGGCTCGTTACTCGGATCATGAGATCGGTTCCGATCAGCGTGACAGAGCAATCGCCACCCTACAGTCGATTGTCAACCATCTGACTGCCTCTCTGGGTGACTCAATGTTGAGCAGAGCCGCTGTCGAGTCGGGCCTATACGGCTCGGTTACCAAGGCCGGCCAATTCGTGGACTCCGATGGAGAGACTAGACTAGCTGGTACTGACGAGGACAACCAAAATGATGGTTTCCGAATCTGATTCAGGCCTAATCCGGGCCTGATAGGGCGGCAGCGTAGCCTTTCGCCCCTATGGGGCGTCCCGCAGCATTCATAACACGGACTTAGGTGGCCGCGGTACCCGAGAACGTCGAGGGAGTCATATGAGTAAGAACACGAGAAAGACCAACCAATCCCTAGTCAGCCTAATTGGCGACTTGAAGGATCAGAGCAGGTCNTCCGGTTCGGCACTGTGGCGAGACGTCGCTGTCAGGCTTGAGAGAAGCCGCAGTAATTGGGCAGAACCGAACCTGAGCCGTCTGTCGAGGCACGCCGCCGATGAGGACACTATCCTTGTCCCAGGCAAGCTTCTGGGCAGCGGAGAGGTCTCGGGTAAGCCCAGCGTCGCCGCATACAGTGTCAGCGCTGGAGCCCGCTCAAAGATAGAAGCAGCCGGAGGTCGAATCATGACCATCCGAGAATTGATGAAAGAGAACCCGAATGGAAAGGGGGTGAGGATACTTGGTTGAGGCTGGAACACTAGTTTACGATGCACGAGACAAGATTCTCGGCCGCCTTGCCAGCCACGTCGCCAAGCAACTAATNTCAGCCCGCAAGGACGGACGTGAGCAGAGAGTAATCATTTACAACGCCGAGCACGCAATCGTATCCGGCCCTAGGACACAAGTTCTATCCAGATACGACAAGAAGTACAAACTCAATCACGCTAGGAAGGGTCCATTCTTCCCCCGTATGCCAGACCAAATTCTCAAGCGAACGGTCCGCGGTATGCTACCATATCAGAAGAACAGCAGTGGGAGAGGAGCACTGCGTGATCTGCGAGTTCTAATTGGCCAACCAACCAACATCTCTGAAAAGGAACTACCGGAGGACCATGCATGGGGCGACACCGATTCTATAGATCGCCCTCTACCTCTGAAGTTCGTTCGCCTAGGCGAGATAAGCACTTCACTAGGTGTAGACTCATCTAGGTGGGGGGGTGAGTGAATATGGCACGCAAGTCCAAGCGCAAGACCTCGGTCAACACCAGCGGTAAGCGCAAGACAGCAATTGCACGCGCCACTGTCCGGAACGGCAAGGGGCGCGTCAGGGTCAACAGCAAACCAATTCACATCATGGAGCCTGAACTGGCTAGGCGTAAGGCGTTAGAACCAGTCCAGATTGCTGAGGCGATGAACCGCCTAGCAGACGCAGATGTAATCGTCGATGTACAAGGCGGAGGTCAGATGGGACAAGTCGACGCTATCCGTACAGCAATTGCTCGCGGTCTAGTGAAGTGGAACGGAGGCGCCGAGGGAGATGACGAAGAACTCCGTGACGAGTTTATCAGATTTGACCGCAGTCTATTGGTGAACGATCCTCGAAGAAAGGAACCCAAGCATCAAATGGGACGCGGCGCTCGCAAGAAGTGGCAGAAGTCGTACAGGTGATTACATGTTGATACCAGTAAGATGTTGGAGTTGTGGAAAGGTGATTGCCCATGTCTACGAGCAGTACAAGGAAGCCATTGAAACCGGCAAAGACTCAGACAAGGCNCTAGATGACCTTGGCATGGAGAGATACTGCTGCAGAAGGATGTTCGTAGGACATGTCGATCTAGTTGACGAGGTCGCCCCTTTCAGTATCGCCAGAGAACTCTGAGAGTCCGACAGGGCTTTGACTANCCCCCGTCTCGTCAGTGAAGCCCAAAGGGCCTGTAGGTTAGCTTGGCCTATACTTCGCGGCTGGGGGTCGCGCGACCCAGGTTCAAATCCTGGCAGGCCCACCATNCCGAAAATACAGGAGCCCGTAGGGCTCCTATCCGCAGGTTGAAGGCATCTGCACGACTTCGAGCACCATGGCAGCGGAGCGCCCGAGCACAGCCAGCGAGCAGGCGCTGGTGGTGTGGCTTGCGAAGCAGATTTCTCATCATTCGCACCTCTATTACAACGAGGCCAGACCAGAGATTTCCGATACCGAGTTTGATTCTCTCTGGGACGAACTAAAATCTCTTTCTCCCGATCACCCTCAACTACAGAAAGTAGGCTCCGACCCACCTCCTGGGTCTATCAAGGTCGAGCATCTATTTCCAATGCTTAGTCTAGATAAGTCGAACACGGAAGACGAAGTCATACATTTTGTCGCTGAGACTACTGCCCAAGGCAGGAGATTCGTCTGTCAGCCCAAGTTGGATGGATCCGCCCTATCACTAGAGTACCGCCGAGGCAGATTAGTCCGAGCGGCCACACGTGGAAGCGGAACTAGAGGAGAGGACGTAACTGCAAACGCCCGCAGAATCCCGAATGTTCCTGAATCTCTTGGATGGGAGGGGGATTGCCACATCAGAGGTGAGGTGGTAATGCCTCTTGCTACATTCACTGATAGTTATTCAGAAGTCGCCCCAAACCCAAGAAACCTCGCAGCCGGCTCTCTCAGGCAGAAGCATGCAGAGGCGGGCAAGGGAAGAGCAGAGGATCTGATGTTCCTCGCATACGGTGCAGAGTTTCCCGGGAGCGATACCAGACACCCGGATAGTCCAGAACCTCCGGCATTCGAATTCGACTCCGAATCTATAACTTGGCTACAGGAAATTGGCATTGAAGTAGCTGGTAACGAAGTCGTAGGAGGAGGAGATTCTCAGGCTGTTACCGAACAGATAATGTCAGTAGTAAACAGATGGACTGAGAAAAGAGATAGTGCTGATTGGGAAATTGATGGTATAGTCATCAAACTCGACCGTCTGAGCAAGAGAGAATTGCTTGGAATGACTGCACATCACCCTCGTTGGGCTCTAGCTTGGAAATTCCCGCCCGAAGAGGCCATCAGTATTCTGATGGATGTTGAATGGCAGACTGGTAGAACAGGCAATGTAACTCCTGTTTCCAAGGTCGCCCCGGTTACCGTTTCAGGAGTCACCGTAGAGAGTACAACGCTGCACAACAAGGGAGAGGTTGAGAGACTCGGAATCATGCTCGGCGACCGTGTCAAAGTGGTCAGGAGAGGAGACGTCATACCGAAGATTACCGAGGTTCTGGGCACAGCCCAAGAGTCAGATATGAGGGGGAGGAAGCACGCCGACGGGACTCCCTTCGATGAACCACTCCCCTCCCGAACTGCGGTGATAATTCCAACACATTGCCCCAGATGCGACTCAACACTGGTTGAAGACGGCGCATTCATCAGGTGTATGGACCTGAATTGCCCATCCCGCCTGGAGCGCACCATCCTGTATTGGTGCCGACATCTAGAGATGGACGGAATTGGAGAGAAACTTGCTGAGCAACTATGCTCTACAGGTTTGGTGAACTCACTGGCTGACCTCTATGCTCTAACACTACGTGATATAGCAAGCCTAGACCGGATGGCCGAGAAATCTGCAGGAAATGTGATCGATGAACTGGAAGCAAGCCGCAGCATGACTCTCAGTACCTTCCTAGCTGCTCTCGGAATGCCTAGGATTGGCCCCGAAATAGCCAACTCGATTGCCGCTGCGATCGGCAGTCTCGAAAATCTGCTAGAACTAGTTCGTAGAATGGACGAGGAACCGGGGCAAGACGAAGAGGGTAACTCGATGAAGCACAATGAGGCGATATCTCACTTAGTAGCAATAGAAGGCGTAGGTGAGACCGTCGCAAGACTTCTGTTGGAGGGACTATTCATTCGTATGGAAATTGTATCGGCACTAAGTGAAGAATTGGACATATCGGACGAGGTTGCAGAAACCAACACAGGCCCCCTCGAGGGACAGACTTTCTGCATCACTGGAACACTCTCAAGGCCCAGAAAGGAGATTGCATTGTCAATCAAATCCATGGGGGGGAAAGTAGTATCTTCAGTATCGGGTAAGTTGGATTATCTCGTCTCGGGCGACTCTGCTGGCTCTAAGTTGGATAAGGCTGAGCGTTTGGGTGTTAAGGTTCTGAATGAGACGGAACTCTCTGAGTTGGTTGAAATTGACCCCCCTTCAGTCAGACAGAGTACTTTGGGCGATTTCTAACCATACATCGAGCCCAGTGAGTCCCCACTGTCAGCAGGAGGGTTGAGGTGAACTGCCATCATCTCACGAATCTCTCCTTCGATTCTCTGAGCCTCCTCAAGCAAAGGCCCAGGGTCGAGATGAACAGCAGGAATCAAGTCGTTCAAACACTCGATGATACGGGCCGCGGCTCTAGCATCGGGGAGCCCACCTCCGATTGTACCGTCTGACTCAGCGAGAATGGCCATCACATCGACTCCTCTGCGTCGACTCTCTCCCATCATCACACCAGTAATTCCTCCAACAACTCCTTGCTTCAAAAGTGGAATCCCCAAACCCTCAAGGGTCTTGTGTGATGTATCTGTAGAACCTATTCCCAATATTGTCTCATTAGTCTGATCGTCATCGAATATGGAGTGCTGCTGGCCTATTCCTTCTGCATACGAGTCAATTAGCAGAGTTGCGCCAACCCCTCCTTCAGTACACCAGTCGAGAAGCGTGTCAGCCAATGGTAGATTCAGTTCAGGCGTGACTTGAATCTCAGATGCAATCAGGATGACCTTGTCACACCTCTCCATGTTGCAGACCGGTTCGCCTGAGTAGAATCTCATTGGCGGTAAGGGCTTACCGTCCTGCACTAGGCAAACAGGGGGCAACTTGGAATGCCTGACACCTCCTACTAACTCCAACTCTAACTTGTCAACAAGATAGTGAGCCACGATGCTACTCACGAAACCAATTGAAGGGAAGCAACTGATTACCAGAGCTCCGCTGGCATTCAATCCGGCATCTACTTCCACCTTGGGGGCGTCTACCATGAGATTGAATGGTTAGACGATGATGTTAATCGTTGTCACTCTCGGTGACTCCATCAGGGTGCATGGAATGGACGAGGGTTTCACCGCTCACCAACTGTCTCCGTCTTCCTGGAATCGCTACGAGGATTGCCCCCGGAAGTACTGGCTTTCGCGCCAGAGACTACCGAGAAAGGCCAGTATGCCAGCCGCTATGGGGACAGCAGTGCACAATTCTGTCGAGGATTTATGCAACCTTGACCTATCAGGAAAAGAAGCAGAAGAATCAGACTGGCTACCACCAACTGCAAAGGCCGTACTAGACCGTCACTGGTCCGCCGAGAGAGATGAATTTCTAGCCACGCCCCGACATCCTAGATGGAAGGATGAGATGATTACCAAGGCCCACGATGGCCTTGTTGGAGCACTCAACATTCTATTCTCCAAATCCAATATCGGCAAGGTAGCACTATCCGAGGTGACAGTAGAACAGTGGAGAACAGTTCAGAGTATAGTACTCGCCAATGAGGGTACTCTGAAATCCGAGGATGGTAGACTCATGGGAAGACTCGATCTGCTGGTAGCAGACTTGGACGAGAATGGAGTCTCAAAGGGTTGGATTGTAGCCGATCTGAAAACCGGCAATCCTCCCAAACAGAAGCTCAATGAGAAGGTTAGCCGACAGTTGCGTTTCTACCGTGATTTACTGAAGGAAAATAACCCCGACCATCCACCAGTTCACGCTGAGGGTTGGTATTCATCCAATCAGACCGTTCACCGCGCCGACGGTCCTTCGGTTCTTGCAGAGGCGCTTGAGGCCTGGGAAGGGATGAGGCCCACTACAACACCTCTGAACTCAACCCCTGGAGAGATGCAATGTGGTTTCTGTGAATGGAAGGCATGGTGCCCTTCATGGTGGGTTGCTAGAAGAGACGGCCTACTTCCTCCCGGAGCGATGTTCAGAGACGAAGTCGTCAGCATCATCAGATTCGACCCAGAATCAGGAGCAGCGCTGTTTCAGCGCATGCCGCCGGTTGGAGACGACGGAGAGTTGGCAGCATCTGACCACCGTTTTGGTGCCATATTGAGAGACCAAGCTCTGACTCAGATGCAGGAATTGATAGATTCTGGATATGAGGGACCAGTCTTCCTCGGCAGTGCTAGAGTAGATGGCAAGATATTTCACTTGGGAGATTGGTGCGAGGTATTGCCCTGGTCACCACTACTGAAATCAATTCGAAAATGAGTCTAGCACATCATCGATACTTCCAGAGAACTTGTCCGGATATGCTTGCATCATCTTCCAAAGCAGCAACAGAGTCGCTCCGGCATCAGCATCGGCCTGATGGCTCCTAGTCATCTCGATACCGAACCGAGCACATAGGTGACCCAGAGTATGTCTGCCGGGAATCCTTAGTCTGCGGGCCAAGACCAAGGTGTCGATGATTCCTCTTGGAACTGGGGCCTCCATACCAGAACGCACACACTCCACTTCTAGGAAACGCCAATCGAATTGCAGCACATTATGCCCTACAATGATTGAATCCTCAATCATAGAACTAATCTCATTTGCGTGCTGAGAAAAATCACCCATTCCTCTGACATCATCGTTGGTAATCCCATGAACTCTGGTTGTTTCAGGTGGTATCTTCCCCCTAGGGTCTACAAGAGATTGGAGATTGATATGACTGCCATCAGTATCACTACCCACTAGGGCGAATTGGACGATCCTATCCTTCCTGTGATCGAACCCAGTTGTCTCAAGATCAAACCCGAGAACTCGATAACCTGCAAGCAAGGCATCTGACATGACTCCTCTTCACCGCCGCCGTCCATGAACTATCGTAATCATCGGCCAACCTACTTGTCCTGCAACAGCCCTATGAGGGGGCAGTTAAGGAGGTCAACTATGACTTCTAGCCGGAGGTGCTCCCCTATCGCACTTGTCGTGATGATGCTCTCGGCTAGCCTTGTCGGATGCTCCGGACTCAGCTCAACAACTCCAAACGCTCGAGTCAGCGCAGACTTACAAGAAATCAACGTTGGTGAGGCCGTCAATTTCGACGCGAGGGAATCGTCATCCCCCGATCCAACATACATTGATGAGTACAGGTGGGAATTCGGAGATGGTGAGAGTAGAACAACCAAACAAGGCATCGTCAGTCACACCTTTAATTCGGCAGGAACCTACGAAGTAGAAGTCACTGTTGTCAACGACAACGGGGAGGTTGACAGGGCCTCAGTCAGTATTTTTGTCAACTCCCCTCCTACTATTGTCCTTGAGATGCCAACCTTCGTGAGAGCGGGAGAGTCAGCAAGACTAGATGCCAGCTCCTCAACTGATCCAGAGGGGGCAACAATCGAGTTCCTGTGGGATTTCGATCACGGCGTGGACTCGGATGGAGACGGAGATAAGACCAATGATGCAGAGTCATCATCAGCTTTCGTGGATTTGGTCTACGATTCTTCAGGCAACAGGACCGGATCAGTATCTGTAATCGACGACAAGGGGGCCATGAATACTCAGACATGGAGTCTGATGGTAATTTCTAGAACATTCATGGTGGTCTGGGAGGAGCAGCACTTGGAATTCGTATGGTCGGGATATCTGGAGCAAGGACAGAGCATCGAACTCGAACACGAACCGGGAGAAGGAGCGCGAATTATTCAGGTCAATGCAACCCTAACTCTTGCCCGCGATTTGTTACCTATCATGTGGCCTGAAGACAACTTCACACTTTCATTGAACATTCCTGAGACTGGATGGAGTACCTTCGACTCAACCACGCACGATAATATCACTGAGAATGCCAGTGCCAGTATCGACAGATTAGACATGAATTCAATTCCTGAAAGCGACTACACCATCACTGCAGATTCATCAGAGGGTTTGGTTGAGGCATTGCTGAACGAGCCCGGCGAGAGATTCGGTCAGGGCACTTGGTACTGGACAATAACTGCAGATCAGTGCGACCCAGATCTTCCTGTGGACGACGTCGACCCTGATCAAGGAAATGATTGGGAACTGATTGTCGAATTCGTGATTCTGATACCCAGAGTTAGTGAGATAGGTGTCTGAGACACTCTTCTTCGCGTGCGAAGGGCTTTGAACTCGGCTCCGATGCCGATACATGGTCAGGTCAATTGAGATTACCAAGGTCTCAATCAGAGACCGGCTAATTGTCGACGCAGAAGTTCGCATGAATGACCCGAAGGACTACGATTTCTCACCCAGGGCAGCAATCGATGGTAGCACTCTCAGCCTACACAACGAGGGCGACGAAGTATCTGCATCATCCGTCGAACTCGACTCAGAGCAGATGACCACCGCAGAGCGAGACCGACTGCTCGAACTACGCGTCAAATTCTCTGTAGAAGGCATGCATGGAGTGCTGACTCACAAGACCAAGAACACGAGGATAGGCCCCAATTCAAAGAAACTAGCAGAACCACGATGGAAGACCGTACTCCCTCTTTCGATGTGATTTAAATCACCGTCGGGGTTATACAGAAGTCGCCGGTCGAAAACGCGCTGGACCCATAGTGTAGCCTGGATATCACATGAGCTTGCGGAGCTTGTAAC
>PBWO01000023.1 GCA_002727275.1 Methanobacteriota archaeon | reverse complement strand
CAGGATTTGAACCTGTGACCTCCCGGTTATCAGCCGGGTGCTCCAGCCAAACTAAGCTACACGCCCTGAGCAGACATGCGAGAAGCAAACCCAATTTCAAGATGTTCCCTGTGAACAATTCATTCTTCTTCTAGACCTTCGCCATTTAGTTTCAGATAACTGGGCAAGGTGACTAGTCTCTGAACCGAGCAACGCAAAATCACCTCATCAAGTCGCGCTGTTGTCCTTGCTAGCTGAGCTACTGGAACTACGATGGTCTCAGGTAGGCCGTGCTTTGCCCTGACAATGTAATGTGGTTGCAGCACTACTCCCTTGTACGTGCGCTTGATTTTCACCAAGTCAATCACATTACCCAGGTCCATTCCATCATTGTCCAGAACCGCTCTATCGAGTAGTTCGTCAGGAGCATACAACTTCTCATCGATCCTGACTGTGTTCCTCCAACGTCTCTGCAACTCGCGCATTGACTTAGACAGTTTCACACCGCCATCAGACCTGATGCTGTGTACCAACTCCTTCGAAAGCGGAGCAAACTCCGCTGGCTTCCTCATGTATTCTTCTGCTACTTCTCCTTCGACCTTGATCCGCATCGATTGCACGAGTTCGTCGCGCGGATGGAATCGCTCGCCGGTAATCACACCGACACGAGTGTCACCGACGTAGACATCTCTCTGCAATAGTTCCTGTATTCTGTATTCATCGCTCATTCAAATCCCCCCCCGTTGGGAGGAGAACTGCATCCCCCAGGCATTTCTCCCGCCTTCAAGAAGGTTGTTTAGCACTTATACTATACGATAACAAAGACCGATAATCCAATTAGAAATTTCAATCAATAATGAAAATTTCAATTGGAAAACTAAAATCAGTTTGATTATTTGGGTGATTATCGGAAATCAAGTTTCTCTCGGTTCTGCACAATTTTCGAAGATGCCAAAATCGATTGTAGACGAATGTTGATGTGCATGTCCGTATTGGCATTCCTCGATGGGGGATTGGCTGGCGACTTTGGAGTCCATTCGAAACGCGACCGGAGAACCAAGAACGGTAGGGATTTCAGATAGCGCAATAGAGGACTTCCTTGAGTCCGATCCAACTCTCAGCCGTGCTATAGAGGAGGCGTCAGATACATTCGAGCGCCTGTCAATTGACCATTCTGAGCATCTGGAGCGCGACGAGGCCAGCCTCGTAGAACATCTACAATCTGATTATGTCAATTTCTATTCAGCACCGACTGTTAATCCATATGTTGCTCTTGCAGCTAGGGGTCCCTGGATTGTTACCTCTCACGGTGCTGTGCTCCATGACAACGGCGGCTATGGCATGCTAGGAATGGGGCATGGGCCCGATGATGTCTTACATTCAATGAAGCAGAATTGGGTAATGGCCAACGTCATGACTCCGTCATTTAGCCAAAAGAGACTAGCTGATAGACTCAGAAAAGAGGTTGGTCACACTAGGGGAGGCTGCCCATTCTCGCAATTCGTCTGCTTGAATAGCGGTTCGGAATCAGTCACTGTTTCTATGCGAATTGCGGATGCTAATACCCAGGTGATGACTGGACCTGGAGGGCGGCATGAGGGCAAGCCGACCAAACTGGTCGCACTGACCGAAGCTTTCCATGGACGAACTCAGAGGCCAGCGATGATTTCCGACTCATGTAGCGAGTCATATGAGAAGAATCTCGCAACCTTCCGCGAGAGAGACAATGTGATATTCACTCCATCCAATGATGTGGACTCGCTAAATGCGGTCTTCGCTCGCGCTAATGATGAAGGCTTCTTCATCGAACTCATGGCAATGGAGCCAGTGATGGGTGAAGGAAACCCCGGACAGTGCGTGACAAGGGAGTTCTACGACACCGCCCGTTCGCTGTGTACCCAGCACGGCAGCATGTTACTGGTTGACTCTATACAAGCAGGACTGAGAGGTCAGGGTTGCCTAAGTATCATCGACTATGAGGGATTTGAGGACTGTGAGATTCCGGATATGGAGACTTGGTCTAAAGCCCTCAATGCTGGACAATACCCGCTTTCAGTGGTAGGCTTGTCTGAAAGGGCAGCCTCGCAGTATGTAGTCGGCATCTATGGCAACACGATGACAACCAACCCACGAGCTCTTGAGACTGCTATATCTGTGCTTGACAGAATTACTCCAGACTTGAGGAAAAATATCAGGGAGCGCGGCTTGGAGTTCGTAGCAAAATTGGAAGCACTAGCTGAAGAATTTCCTGATACAATAGTAAGCGTACAGGGAACCGGACTATTACTGTGCGCGGAACTACATCCCGATGACCTACCTGTCATAGGATTCGGCTGTGTCGAAGAATGGTGTAGGGAAAATGGCCTTGGAGTTATTCATGGAGGCCAGAACGCCCTCAGGTTCACACCCCACTTCGCCATCACCTCGGCCGAGATCGACCTGATTATCGAAATCCTCAGGGATTGCCTGAACCACTTCTCATCGGCTGAGAAGGTCAAGGCCGAGTCGGCTGTCTAGTGGTAAGATGAAACCGAAGACTGTTCACATCATTGGCACAGTGGATGCATTCAGGCAGGCTCTGGAAGACAGGCTTCTGCGAGCGGGGGCCTCAATAACCGACGACAACGATGCAGCAGATATCACGATCTCAATGGGAGAGGAAGTCAGCGCAGACATCGCTATTGTATACTCTGACTCTGAGCACACTGAGGCTGGTTTGATTGTCAAGGTGCATGACTTACTTGTTCCCGAAGGGGCACAGGGATGGGGCCCACAGTCTATTCATGAGTGGGCTGATTGGGTTGTGGGAGGGGCCAAGGGAGAGCCATGCTCCGATAAGCCACGACATTGGGTACATGTCAGAGATGCAACTGATGCCCTCGCGATTCTTGTTCTGTCTGAGGAGATAGCATCAGGAACAGTCGATTTATGCGGCAGAAGACCATGGTCACGTGAATCGATCATCACGGAAATATCACTATTGTGGGGGCGCTTCACAGATGCTGTTCAGCACAAGCATACGGTCTCATCGCTTACTGGTAGCAATAGCCCAGTATCGTCGGACGAGGTTCAGGCAACAAGGCCAGACCTAGGCCCATTACACAATGCTCTGCTTAGAGCTGGAGGTGATGGCTGGCGCCCAATAGTACCCATGAGGGTATCACTGATGGAAGTCCTAGCACACAGGGGCGAAGGTTCAGCGTGAGTTCTTGTCCGACTGAACCTGCTTGCGAACATCCTGAGCGGTGTTCTTAGCGGCCTGCATGGCCTTCCTAACACGAGTTCCGGCAGCGTTGTTGCCGCGGTCGTGCTTACCTGCGTCTCCTAGTGCGTCATTTAGTGCATCAATCATTCCCTGTACCATTTCTTCAACGGACATGGCGCGCCCGCTCAGACGACCGTCTTTATGCATTTGCACGGCAGGGACAGTGATATTGCTGCTAATTACTGAACAGGTCTGCGCCGAGAATAGGCAGTAGCACCGAAGCATCACCTTCAACGACAACCTGTGGTGCCTCAGGTCTCACTTTCCCCCATGAGACCGCCTCTCTTAGACGAGCACCTGAGAGTGAACCGTCATGCTCCGGAGCGGTGGTAATGGCTACGGCCGAATCCAAGCCGCCCCGATATTGGTTCCACCAGATTACGTGATGCTTTGATATCCCCCCGCCAACCATCAAGGCATGACTCTCGTCGGCTGTCCAAGTAAGGTCTGATAGGACCTGCTCATCTGCTAGGAAGTCGATCATGAATGATGGACTCTTCTGTCGGTGCATGAACAACTGTGAGCCAATTGCTCCATCAGAAAGGCCCGGGATGACAATCGGGATTCGGTGCTTGGCAGCCCAGTGTAATAGAGAACCCTCGTCTTCCATCCTGTCACCGATTGCCCAGCACAATTCTACTGATCCGAATCCCAGCCACGGGTTATCGGGCTGGGCTGCCAAACGCTCTGCTTCGATTTCCTCTAGCCAAGGGAGCATCACACTCTCGATGATATCTCCATAGCACTCGTTGGGCACGATTACGTTACCCAGTCGGTTAAGCCCCTCTTCACTGAGGGCAATGTCATCGAGCTCGAAGTCTCCGTGAAAATAATCCTGGTATGCTCGTGCAATGTCGTGATCTAACGTTCCGCAGGTGGTGATAACGACATTGAACACCTTGCGCCTTAACGCTTCTAGGAAGAATCCACGCGTGCCAGTTGCGCATAGGCAAGCGGGGAACGAGAGCCAATTCAGAACCCCCTCGTGAGAACTCTTGCCCATTGCTTCCGAGAGCATATCTCGCGCATGAGCCAATTTTGTTGCAGTGAAGCCACCCGCGCGAGACATCTGGTCAATCAATGACCCCACATCTTCAACCGCCGAGAAGTCGTAATCCTCGACGGGAGCGGTGAAGTCGTCCTTGCTGTAGCCGGACACGACCCCTCGCACTGCTTCCCCGACTTCAATTCGACGCACTCTCTAGTTGGAAGATTCTGTCTCGCAATCGAGCTGCCCGCTCAAAGTCCAAGCGAGCTGCGGCCTGCCTCATCTCTTTCTCCAACTTCTTTCTTAGCTTAACCGACTCATCCTCATTCACCGGAGAAAGCACCTCTTCGGCCGCAGCGACCCATTCAGGTTGGCTGACGTTTTCAAGCACCGAGTCAGAACTGTTCCAGACGCCTGCCCCGAGCCCGAATTTCTGTGCCAAACCCTCGAGGCCCTTCTTGCCGGGAGCCTTCGCCACCATACGACGCCCTCCCCCTTTTCCTCTTCCGGCTACACCCGAGATTAAATCCTCGACTTCTTCACCCATCACAGGCAATGCCTTCTGGATGGTTCTAGGAGTGATTCCGTGTTCTTCATTGTACTCTGATTGCCGCCTACGTCTCGACACAGTCTGTCCAATCGCCGCCTCCATAGCAGGAGATACCGAGTCCGAGTACAGGATTACTGAACCTCGCTCATTACGACTCGCTCTACCGATAGTCTGGAGTAGTGAACGTTCGTTACGCAAGAAACCCTCTTTGTCTGCATCAAAAATTGATACCAGTGAGACCTCAGGAATGTCCAGACCTTCTCTCAGCAGGTTGATTCCAACGATGATGTCAATGTGCCCCAAACGAAGCGCCTTGATGATCTCAGTTCTTTCAAGAGTGTCTATCTCGCTGTGGAGATAGTGGGCCTTGAAGCCCTGGCGCTGCAGGTACTCAGCCACTTCCTCTGCGAACTTGATGGTCAACACAGTTACCAGCACCCTTTCATCTGCCTCTATTCTCATGCGAATCTCCTCTTCGAGGTTCTGAACCTGACCTGCTGTCTGACGGACCTCGATGCTCGGGTCGAGAAGGCCAGTGGGCCGAATCTCCATTGTCGCGATTCCTTCAATTTGCTGCATCAGATTCTCCATGGAAGTCCTACCTAGCGGTTTGTCCGCATCTGAGGGTAGAGCACCTCCTCCGCTCTGAACGTGCAGCAGTTCCTGCGGTATTTTCTGGCCCGTAACCTCAGCTAGATGACGTAGTTCTCTCTCCCCTGGCGTGGCGCTGACATATACCATCTGGTTGACGAGATTCTGAAACTCATCGATGCGCAGTGGTCTGTTATCGTAAGCCGAAGGAAGACGGAATCCGTGGTCAACGAGATTCTTCTTACGCGAGAAGTCACCCCCGTGCATACCTGAGACCTGAGGCAGAGTAACGTGCGACTCATCCATCACAACGAGGTACCTGTCGGCCCCGCCATGGTATTTTTCCGCGCACATAGCGAAGAAGTCGAGCAGGCAGTATGAACGCTCGCCGCGCTGCCTACCGTCGAAATGCATCGAGTAGTTCTCGACACCCTTGCATGACCCAATCTCGGACAACATCTCGAGGTCGAATCTGGTTCGCTGCTCGAGACGATGCGATTCTAGATCCATAGCTTCGCTGTGGAACCAGTCAATCCGCTCATCGAGCTCGTGTTCGATATCCTCGAGAGCCTGATTGAACCTCTCCTCACTGGTCATGTAGAACTCTCGCGGATGAATCCACGCTTCCTCGAAGTCATCGAGCGGTTCCCATGAAACAGCCTCGCAGGCCTGAATACGCTCGATACCTTCCCAGCCGAAGCGGATGCGCAACGGGTCGTCACGACTCGGCATCCAGATATCGAGGACTTCTCCACGCAGACGGATGTCCCCGCGCGTTATTTCAGCAGCTGTCCGGCGATACTGCAGGCCGACCAGTTGCTTGACCACTTCTTGAGGGTCGGCCCTCTCACCGACCGCGAGTCTGAGGTGATTCTGCTGGAACACCTCAGGGGGGTTTAGGCCGTAGATTACCGAGACCGTGCCCACAGCAATCACATCGGGTCTTGACACGAGTGAGGCCACAGTGGAGAATCTCTCTTGCTCGATACGCTCGTTCATCTGCAACTCTTTGTCGATGTACAGGTCCCTGCCGGGGATGTAGGCCTCAGGCTGGTAGTAGTCGTAGTAACTGACGAAATATTCCACTGCATTTTCTGGAAACAGCTCGCTCATCTCCTGCCATAATTGGCGCGCCAACGTCTTGTTATGCGAGAGAATTAGAGTTGGAATCTGCAACCTCTCGATGACCTTGGCCATCGCGAATGTCTTACCTGAGCCGGTGACACCAAGCAACACACAACGCTCCTGACCGTTCTCGATTTGCTCGACCAGTTTGTCGATTGCCTGCTGCTGGTCGCCAGCCGAGTCGTAGTCCGATTTCAGAGTGAATATGGCCGAATCTGCCATCACATCACCCCTGCCAAAACGAGGCTGGCTAGCAGAGCCCAGCCAGTTAGCATCGAGGCGTTAAACAGAGTCTTTTGGAAGCCACCCATCGCTTCCTCCGAATCCAAAGATGCCTGCGCCCCCTTGGTCATCACGACGAGGTTTACTAAGGCCATCAGGACAGCGGCGGGAATCCATAGAGAGTAACTATCTCTGCCATCAGTCGACTCATTCAATCCTGTTAGCACGAAGCAGAGCGCCCAACTTATGGTCAGGGCCACACTCATCCCAGTGGTCGCTTTATCTCCATAAGCAGATGGGAACGAATTGATTCCCTGCTCACGATCCACATTTACATCCATGCGCGCGTAGTTCACATCGAAGGCAGCGATCCAAAGCGCTACACCTATCGAGATGAAGAATATCTCAGGATACCACAGGAAGCCACTGTCAACCCCAGTGATTGCACCCCACCCGTGAACATCGGCGGCGAGCGCTACCCAGGCACCTGCGGGAGCTAGTCCCAGACATAGACCCAGCCACAGATGACAGATCCAGGATACTCTCTTCGTGTACGGGTATATCATGAACGCGAGCACGGGTAACCAGACCATCTGCAGCGCTACTTCATTGAGCATCCATGCGGAGAAAGAAAGAGTCGCCAGGAATGCGACAGCGAGTACCCAGGCAGTCTGTTTGGACATCAGACCAGAAGGCAGGTGCCGGGATGCAGTACGTGGATTTTCGGCATCGATTTCGCTATCTATTATTCGATTAAGTACCATTGCCAGACCTCTGGCACCCACTGCTGCCAGTAGTATCCACATCAAGTCGAGCGAGCCGGAGCCGAACTCAGCGTTTGCCAGTACGTAGCCGATTAGTACGAAAGGCAGTGAGAACAGAGTGTGCTCGACCTTGACGAACTCAAGTATCTTCTTTATTCCCATCAGTAACCCCCCTCGGCCAGCCATGCATCCACTCGCTCGGCCACCTCGGGGTCGTGCAGGGTCATTCCCGGCCAGCGCCTAACTGGCAGAGGACCCCTATTCGATGGAATCGGAGCGGTAGCATCCCAAGCAATACGGCCCCCTGTCTCATCGAAGTGCAGGTCGCGACCCACATCAAAGCGACAGAATAGCTGCCATAACATGCGTCGACGCCAGTCTTCACTAGCAAGATACGCATCATCATCTGTGATAAACAGCCAGCGCAGATTCTTCGCCGCCTCGAGCGACCAGATTGACTCACAGATCTCGCGAATCACCTCGCGCTGTCTAGCCGCACCATCTTCGCTGACTCTCTCCATGCTGCTCTCGGGTTTGGGTCCGCCCTCGATATCGGTCGTTACCACCAGCATGGATGGCCGCAACATCCTCGCCTGAATCACTCCGCTGACGGCGGATGCCGAGACTGCCAGCGATTCCGGGCAGCCTTGCTGATCGGGCAAATCGCTGTGCGGATCACCCTTTGGCGTCGAAGTCGCATCGATGATCAGCTTATCGTGAATGTTGTCCCAAGGGGCTGCATGGGCCAGAGTATCCGCTACCATTCCCCTCAGGAGCACCAAGTCCTCAGGGATGCAGACGCGGTAGTCTATGGCATCCAGCAGAGCATCGAGATCCTTGACTGGATGATCCTCATCGACCACTACCACGACCTTCTGGAACATCAGCTGCCCAGCACCGAGAAGTCCCAGCGCTGTCTTGCGCCCCTGTCTGGGGTACCGCTGCTTGGAGGCTACAATGGCGAAGTTGTGAAAACCAGTTTCGAGTGGTAGGAATAAGTCGGCTACGTCGCGGTGTTGGAACCGAAGCACAGGCAGGAAAGCATCCCCGATCGCCTCACCAAGGTATCCGTCCTCCATCGGCGGTGTGCCGACTATGGTCATCGGTACCATCGCATCTCTGCGATGGGTGATTCTAGTCACGTGCATCACCGGGTAAGGCTCAGCTAGAGAATAGTAGCCGAAGTGATCTCCGAAGGGCCCTTCCATTCGCGTCTCTCCGGGTACGGTGTATCCTTCGATGACGATATCACAATCAGATGGTACCCACAAATCGTTAGTCTTGCACTTCACAATCGGCAACCTCCTGCCTGAGAGTAATCCTGCGAACTCATACTCGCTCAGATTGTCCGGCAGCGGGGCAATTGCACTGAATGTCAATTCAGGCGGCCCACCTAGACAGATGGCTACTGGCATTCTACCTGTTGCCGCATCTGCGTGGTCCGCGCCATGCTTGTGGGCCTGCCAATGCAAACCGACTTCAGTTGGACCGAACACCTGACTTCGGTACATTCCCATGTTGTGCTCACCAGTCGTCGGGTCTGCTGTGATAACCAAAGGCAATGTCATGAATCTGCCACCGTCTTCTGGCCAGGTCTTCGGAATCGGAAGTACGGTAACATCAGGCTCTTCCATCACAACCTGCTGACAAGCTCCTCTTGAAGTCCTGCGAGGCGCCATCGACATACCATCTAGAGCCAGTCCGATGCCCTTCCACGGGGCTCGCAATATTGCGCCCACATCAGGCTTCATCAGAGCAGTCATCTTCTCTCCGACTTCCTTGGGCTCAGTGACCCCTAGAGCCCGGTTGGTTCGGTCTCTGGTGCCGTAGAGATTCATCAACAGTGGAAATGGGCTGATACTACCGTCAGGCAAACGAGGCTGCTCAAACTTGATTGCTGGCCCGCCTCGCTTGACCATGCGGTCAGCGAAGCACCCTGCCTCGAGCTCCACATCCACTGGATCGGGGATTCTGAGGAGCTCTCCCGATTCCTCTAGGGACCCGACGAAGTCGGACAGCCGCTTCCAACCCATGACTGTCCGGAACACTCACAGAATGAGAATGTTCGCTCGCCATCGTAGATGGCGGAACCGACGGTTTCTTTGATGCTAGACCTTCCCGCAAGGCCATGGGTGATGCGATGAACACCTGCGATGTACTGGTCATCGGAGCTGGTCCAGGAGGCGGAAACGCCGCTTTACANTCNGCTAAGAACGGTCTATCCACTATTCTAATCGAGGACCATCCGGCCATCGGAACCCCCGTCCACTGCGGAGAGTGNATCTCTGAGATTGCATGCCAGAATCTNGGACTAAAACTGCCTGAACATGTAGTCAGTATGGAGGTGCACGGGATTCGTGTAATCTTCCCCGACGGCACCGAGAAGTGCTTGACTGAGGAGGGGTATGTCCTCGAGAAGCACCTGTTTGAGAGATGGATTGCAGATGAGGCCGTAGCAGCGGGAGCCAGCATGCATCTCAATCACAAATTATCAACTATGGAGAGAATCGAAGAGGATGGCAAGT
The DNA here is from genome assembly GCA_002727275.1 of Methanobacteriota archaeon. Classification (GTDB taxonomy): domain Archaea; phylum Thermoplasmatota; class Poseidoniia; order Poseidoniales; family Thalassarchaeaceae; genus Thalassarchaeum. Next base: position 13,770 of record PBWO01000023.1, on the reverse strand, counting down.
TCGCCGGCTGGCTGTGTGATGGCAAGGGCGACAGCTTCCCGATTCAAGCGAAGATAGTCATTGATGCATCGGGCGTCGCTGCAGTCTGCTCGAAGATAGTCAAACCCGACGGCGAAAAACCACTCAACGAGATGGGCAAGGTCGTCGCAGGTATGCAGTACGAGATGCTCGAAGTTCCAACTGACGGCTACCTCGACTTCTACATCTGGCCCGAATACGCTGAAAAGGGGTATCTGTGGATGATTCCGAAGTGCGATGGAAGAGCCAATGTCGGATTAGTCACAGAAGACAGACCACGCGCGAAGAAGGCCTTGGATGAGTTCATTGACATAACTCACTTCAAAGAACTCGAGCAAGTTCACCCACCTTGGAAGGAGAAGGGTACCCACGCCTTCGGAGGAACCATCCCNATCTCCGGACCATTTGCCAACACCCACTATGACGGACTGATGCTAGTGGGCGATGCTGCTGGCTTTACATCGCCTCTTTTTGANGGCGGCTCACACCTTGCTCTGAAATCTGCAGTTTATGCCGCTCAGACCGCTGCTGCGGCTATATCAGAAGGTGACCTGAGTGGATCTAGATTGTCCGAGTACACTAAACTCTGGAAGGATGAATTCCCGCCTTATGACAAGATTCTCAATGGCAAGAACGCACTTTTCAATCTGACAGACGATGAGATGTCGTTGATGGCTCGATGCTTCCCCAATGAGATGTCAGATATGGGGGCTAGCGGAAAGGCCATGGTAGCGCTCAGACTTCTTGTTAGAAGGCCCGGACTCTACTTCAAGCGAATAGTCCCAGCAATGCTGGCATTCGGATACAGCCGTGCCAAATACTACGGGTGGTGATCCGCATACTCCCTAATTTGGGACTCTTACTACTCGCTCTCGCAGTGTTGACCAGTTTGCATCAGGCTTTGCGGCCCGAGAAGGCCGGGGACATTCTAGCTAGACACGTCACTCTAGCAGCACAGATTTCTCCTTTCGCATTGCTAGTAGGTGCTTTTGTGGTCGACGCCTCGAGCCTCGACCTCGTTGCTAGATACGGNGGTGCAGNCCTGCCGCTGCTTTACCGGGTCTCTGCGGTTTGGGGCGGTAGAGCAGGGCCGCTCCTACTCTGGGCAGCCCTGCTCGGAATCGTAACTTGGATGATGGCCGAGAAGGATAAGCCAGCGAAACTTGAGATTCGAATAATGCATGTCTTGGTGACATCAATCATCCTAGTTTCATGGCTACTCGAGCCATTCGCACCTGCCGGGCTGCAGCAAGGGGAACTNCACCCTCTGCTACAGACCGATTTGATGGTCATTCACCCACCGATCGTATTCGCATACTACTCATTGTGTCTCGCAACCGCCAGCGTTGCAATAGCCGGTGTGCTCAGGCACGACTCCTCGGAGTTGATTCACGAATCACAACTGTACTGGGCTAGAGCCGCCTTTCTAGTAGGCACGATAGGTATCGGTTTGGGTGGCCTGTGGGCATATACAGTACTCGACTGGGGAGGCTACTGGGCTTGGGACCCAGTAGAGACTGGCTCACTTCTGCCTTGGCTGGCCTTGCTACTGGTGATTCACGTCAGGGCCCAACCGGGTTCGAAGGCTATCTCTGCTTCACCGGCGATTGCGATCATCGCTGGAGCGTTGGCTTTCCATGCCACAATGGTGACTCGTGCAAACGGAGTATGGGCATCTGTCCACGCCTTCGTCGCCGATGGAGAGGGGTCACTGTCTGAGGATCCCTATCTGAGAGTCCTCGAGATTGCAGAGTTTAGCCCTGTAGGAATNGAAGTCACATCGTATCTGATTGTCATGGTCGCGATGTTCTGCTTTGCCATANTGCATTTGCTTAGAGAGCAGAGGACAGCAGTGTCTTCCGAAGGTGGAAAGACTATGCTTGAAGAGACCCCAGCGATGTCGAGGCTGCTGATTCTGGCATTCCTCACAGTCGCTATTTGGATTGGCTCAACCGCGATTCTGGCGGTTGGACTAGCACTGATGCTGCTGATTGTCAACGGCGACTCCCAGCGACCTGCTATGCATTGGGTTACGCTGGGAGTCGTGATGATGCTGTTCTCCAGTTGGCTGTGGATATCTGATATCCAGCAATCGGTCGCCGGTATGGTACCTTTCCTAGCACCTTGGCTACTATCTCCTGAGAATGAGAATGAGTTCGAGTCCCTCAGACTGCCGTTCAAGAGTACCTCAGCAAGAACTCGGGTTGCAANAATGATTCCTTGGTACGGTGGCACAGCCTTCCTGCTTCTGACATGGCTACTTCTGACTGTAGAGATTGACGGACCGAGCCTAGAGGCGCACGAGTTCTACGGTGCACCCCTTCTGGCCTTACTCGCACTAGGTCTGGCATTGTATGGATGGGGNCGCTCACTAGCAGTAGACAAGGGCCCCGTTGCAATGGGCCTCGCACTGGTCGCATCAATCGCTCTGGCAGCGTACAGCGACAGCCTCCCACTCCCCGGCGACCCCAAACTCGTAGTTACAAGCGGTATCACCAGAGGCGCAGTAGGTGCATTTGTTCTGACATGGCTGCTAATCTCGCTCCCCGTCACCGCGAAGCAGGCTTGGCTCACAGTGAAGAAAGTCATACCTCGTTTACGAGCCAGTGGTATGGGAGGAAGGAACGCAGCGCGCGCGAGACTGCTTGGCTCGCACCTCGCTCACCTCGGAATCCTTCTGCTTCTGGTCGGTCATGTGATGACTACGACACTCTTAGACCGTTCAGACCCATCGCACTTGGTAACTCTCGAGAGAGATCAAGCGGTACCGTACGAAGGCTACGAGATGATATTTGTTGGAACCGATATGTTCGCCTCCGACCATGATGACTACGATTTCCCGGTGGGAGACGGCTTTGTCGGAGTTTCAATCGAGGTATGGAAGGACGGCGAACTCATCGAGACTTTGAGGCCAGGGATGCTGCGTTTCGATTCCCCCAGTGGGGCCATNAACTCACGCTCCGAAGTGGACAGGATGAGCAGACTGTCTGGAGATACAATCGTCATTCTCGATTTGGCCCAGTCCAACGACCTGCTGAGCTCGATGATTCTCGGAGACTTGGATACAGTCGAGACTATCAGAGTCACAATCTATGATTTGCAGGGCAGTCATTTGGTCTGGTTGGGCTGGGTACTCATTATGTTTGGTGGTTTAGCGGCCCTGTTGAGCAGTCGTGAAGCGGCTGTTGAAGAGGAGTAGACCGTTCCTATCCACCCTNTGGGTGGACCGAGCGTATCAAAAAGGGGCGATAGGTCGGCGGGGCGCCTCAGGAGGCTATTACATGGACAATGGCACAATAGTCCACATCGATTACGATCTATTCAACGCAGACAATGACAAGCTCATCGAGACCACCCGCGAGGAGGTCGCCAAGGAGCATGACGCCCACGATGAGAACCGCACTTACTCTCCGATGATTACTGTCGTAGGAGACGGCCGTCTAATTGCAGGATTTGAAAATCACCTCAATGAGGCCGAGGCTGAGACCGACTACAGCNTCGACATCGAACCAACTGAAGCCTACGGTGAGCGTGACGCGAGCCAAGTCGAGACCATCAGCCAAAATGTCCTCATGCGTAGCGTGCGCGATCCTGAGATGCTGGGAATCGGCTCACCCGTAGAAATTGGTGGACGTCAGGGAATTCTGCAGTTCCTAAGCGCAGGGCGCGCTAGAATAGACTACAATCACCCTCTAGCAGGAGTCACTCTGCGCTACAATTACCAAATTACCAAGGTAGTAGAGGACCGCGCTGAGAAGGTCGAGACTCTACTCAGCATGAATACCGGACGAGACGACTTCGAGGTAGAGTTCGATGGCGATGATCTTACTATTACCACTCCTGAGGCTGTGGCTTACGACCAGAACTGGTCGTTCACTAAGTTCAGCCTTGTGCGCACTTTGAGAGATCACCTTGGTGTTGGCATCGTAGTTTTCAGAGAAGTCCACGAGCCTCGTGTGGCTGCAGATGAAGAAGAATAATCGTCTAGTGCAACATTCTTTTCCTAATGCCTATTCGATTACTCTGCCTCAATGACGACGAAGGGTTACCGAGCGAAGGCTTTGACGTTCCCTATGAGTACCGAGAGGCACCAATCACCCAGCGTATTGAAGTCACACCGACATTCCCACTAACCATGCGAGGACATACCAAGGTACTCACTATCCTCGCAGTCCTACTGACTTCTACTCTGACTTCCGGCTGCCTAGGATTAGCCGTACAAAGGGAAGTAATGGAGTCTTGGAGGGAGCCACCCTCTACCTTTCCCAAGGAGGAGATTTTTGGCTGGGAACACACATTTGAATCCTCAGGAATAGAGGCAGCAGAGCCGTATTTGAGGGAGGAATTGATCGGCTTCGATGAGAGCATCACAGAATTGGTCATCAACTTCAGAGCCCAATTCCCTTGGTCTTCACAAATTGAGGATGTCATAGGCAATGAGACCAACGAGTTCCGTTATGTCGAGGTTCGTCTATGGGAGCCCGGCGTAAAGGAGACTGGCGGCGACCCATTTTGGGAGGTCAGAGCTACTCAGGACTACCCACAGACCGTATTCGTACTNGGCAATGGCACATTCAACCAAGGTAACTGGTTATTCGAAGTGGAGGCTAGAGGATATGGGATTACGGCTCCAATAGAGCAACTTTCTTTCCATGACAGTTTCGATGTATTCCTCACTATTACAAGACCTTGCGTATACTTCGAAGAGGTACACGGCTCGGGCGAATGCACGTTTCTGAGCGATTTGGAGTAATCTTCGTCCTACGGGGCGATGCGTAGCGCTTATGAGTCAATGGCAGGTCGCCGCGACGCTGAGGATTCAACTTGGATGAAAGTCTAGCCCCCCTAGTCCCGCTCGACATATACGAGCAGCATGCAGTTCACATTGGAACCAACCAGAAGTCTGCAGACATGCGCAAGTTCCTCGACACNATGCGTCAGGACGGCGNCGGACTGCATTTGATTGACGTTCACCAGACCGATTCGCGCATCAGGACCGTCGCTAAGTTCCTGTCGAACTACGACCCTGAGAGGATTCTCGTTGTAAGTGCTCGACAGTATGGACAACGGCCTGCTCGCAAGTTCGCCCAGAGCATCGGCGCAATGCGCATCGTCGGACGCTTCATCCCTGGAACTCTCACCAATCCTAGCCTCAGAACTTACATCGAGCCTGAGGTGATTCTGGTCACCGACCCGGCAGCAGACTCCCAGGCTCTTTCTGAGGCAGTTAGCTCGGGACTTCCAGTGGTCGGCATTTGTGATGCCAACAACCGCCTGCGCAATGTCGACTTGGTACTTCCAGCCAACAACAAGGGTCGACGCTCACTCGCTCTAGTCTACTGGCTGCTAGCCCGTGAGATGCTCAAGAACAGAGGCGTACTAACCGACGCAGACTGGGAGCGCTCGCAGAGCGTNGATGACTGGGAATCCACCTTCTGAGTCGCGACGGACTCATAGGTCTCGTACTGAACCGATGACTATGCGGACCGCTAACCCACCGCTCTTCCTTGCTCCGATGGCCGGTGTAACCGACCTAGCTTATCGGCTTCTAGCAAGCGAATGCGGAGCCGATTATACGGTCACCGAGTTCACAGCCGCNTCCGGACTCACTCGCAGAAACACCAATTCTTGGCTCAAGGTTGAGAGCGACCCCAGAGAGAAACCATTCATTCCTCAGATTTTTGGAGGAGACATAGAAGAAATGGTCACGACAGTCAAGCTACTACAAGACCGCGCAGACATCATCGATCTCAACTTCGGCTGCCCCGCACCCAAAGTCTGTCGNAATGATGCGGGGGCCGCTCTACTGCGAGACCCTGACAAGGTCGTAAGGATGGTTAGAGCTTGTATCGAGGCCGCCAATGTACCCATCACAGTGAAGATGAGACTCGGCACAGGAAGTGGACCTAACACAGCTCTGGAAATCTGCCAGAGACTTGAGGCCGAGGGTGTNGAACGTATCTGCGTCCACGGACGAACTCTCAGACAGCGCTATTCTGGCGAGTCTGATTGGTCTCAGATTAGAGATATTGTGCAANCAGTTGACATCCCTGTGATTGCGAATGGTGATGTTGTAGATGCTAAGACGGCCGCTGCATGCCTAGATCAGACAGCCGCCTCCGGTTTGATGATCGGACGTGGAGCAATTGGAAGGCCGACTATATTCTATGAGATTAAGCGCGACCTTGGATGGATAGACGACNAACCTCCCTGGGGCATTGATGATCCAGCCGTAGCTAGACATTGGTGTTGGGAGAAGTATGTCNAGCTTAGCTCGGAGTTGTATCAAGATCATACCAATAAGAATCTCAAGCGCCATGCTGTTTCCTTCACCAAGGGCCTCCCAGGGGCCTCTGCGATGAGAGTGGAGCTACATTCTATCCACGACCAAAGGAAATTGGGCCAGAAGGTATCGCAGTATCTGGAAAATCTTGCTTCCCCTAGGGCTGTGGTGTGATGCACGACTCGATTAACGTCAGGGGGACCGAGTTGCAAGAATGCTCATCTGAGCCATTGACCGGCTGGTTCCGTGATGGATGCTGCAACACAGATGATAGAGATCGAGGATCACACACGGTTTGCGCGATTGTGACTGACGAATTTCTGCAATTCGCTCTTTCACAGGGTAATGATCTAATCACACCCGCACCTCACTTTGGATTTCCCGGATTAAAGCCGGGTGACAGGTGGTGCGTTTGCGCTGGAACTTGGCAGGAAGCTGCAGAAGTCGGATTGGCATGTCCGGTTGTCTTAGAGGCCACGCACGAAGAAGCTCTAGCAGTCTGCAATCTTGAGATGCTAGAAAGTCACGCAGCTTAATTCTCCTTATCATCCAGAGACTCGTCCAACCTCTGAGCGACCGTTCTCATTCGTCTGAGAGTCCTCTCGGCCTTCCTCATCACTCCTTCTCTGACTGCAACTCCGTCCTTACCAGCAATCCTGACTCCGTAAGGCATTCTTCCTCCAAGTGTGTTAAGTAGGATTCTCTGAACATCGATATCTACTGGCTTGAGAATCTCCTGCACTTTGTCCGAGTCAAGAGATTTCTTGCGCACTCCAGCAATCAGATTCTTTGAGACCGACTGGTCTACTCTGCCAAGACCTCCTCTTGTCATCAACCAGTCCTCACCACGAGCATCACTCTGACGCATCAAGCCGGCGTAAATGTCCTGAGCCAGACGTTCTAGCATCGGCACTCTCTCTACGATTCCTGCGGCCCGCATACGCTCGATTGAGCGCTGAACTCGCGAACGCGACTCTCCAAACTTCTCTGAAAGTGCCAGTAGACTGACTGCGTTACCACTTCCAACCAACTCCTCTAACAGTTTCCTNGATAATCCATCTCCTTGCTTCGCNCGCTCTCCATTGAGCCCNAACTCNCGTACTAAGGCATCCAGTGAATCCTCGTCCTCGATCAATGCCCTCGGTTCGGCGACTTCGATACGGAATCCGTATTCCTCTTCCTCGGAAGGCACAACCATCCTTTCTTCCGACTCGGAGACATGTTCAGAGAGTGCCCCTAAACGTTGGTCTAGAATCACTTTAGCTTGCACAGAAATCAATTCCATGGACGCCGACATTGAACCTCCTCGCAGCACATAGACATGCCACCGGTCATCGGTTTGAGTCGAAACTAGACCGGACTCNCNTAGTTTGACTAGTTGATGATGNACNCCNGTCTGAGANAGTCCGCTGACATCGCTAATCGACTTTGCATCCCATCCTCTAAGAGGNTCTGCTAGGAATGTCAGNCCCATCATCCGATGCAGAGCGCCTTGATCGTCATCCACGCTGAATCCATCACTCTTGCGTCGCACGAGNCCCATCGAATCTAGNAGCCAAGCAAGCAAAATGTCAGGGTCACGACTACCCGTAGGCATCGCTGCTTCGACTAGNCTTACTCTGAACATGCGCGCTCCGCGCGCATCCGTAGGCACAAGAGGCTTAGCCACACTGTGATACTAACTCAGGCATATTCGACGCGAATATCGAGCCACGGATAGTCGACCTCAGAGGTCTGCAGACCAGACAGGTGAGGTGCTAGAGACAGCCCCGAGGGACTGAGTATGCCGCGCTGGCGAAGCACACCAATTGCGGAATGGACCGAGGCTCTCGAACGACCCAGGTCTCGTGCCAACTCAGCCTGAGAAACAGGCTCAGGAGTTCTTGAGAGTCTGGCTACGACCTTTCTTTGAACGGTTGAGAGTCCAACAGGAAGCATTTCTGCAGCCCTCGCCTGATCCGTAACTCCGGTTCCAGCTAATATTTCCACTTGACTAGGCGCACCGGCATAGTAGCAGGTCCGACCATTGACCGCCATCGTAGTCACAGAACGCTCGCTGACTAGTACATCCAGATGATGTCTGAGAGTTCCATTGGCTGCATCGAGTTGCCTTTGTAACTCTCTGTAGTGAATTCCAGGAGAACGATCGAGAGTAGAAAGAATACTCCTTCTCAGAGGATGCTCCCATGAATGATCGCGCGGGGCGGCCAAGGTCCCTTCGGATACTGGAACCAGCATAGGGAGGAGGCCACCTAGACCCATAACGCCGCCAACGATAGCAACCATCCCATCAAAGAACCAAGAACGCTTACTACGCCACTGTTCAAGCAGAGCCATGACACTCTTCCTCGACGTACGACCTTTGAAGCATACGGTCCGCTGTATCACTAATGCTCTCAGTTGTAGACTCACTTAGGTCCGACCACACGACCTTGATGGAGCTTCATGTAAGCAACTAGTGGACTGAGTAGTCGACCTGCCTCACGTCCGTGCTCAGTCAGCCTGTAGATTACTCGAATAGGTGGCCCGTCCTCGACGATTCTATCGACGAGTCCATTCTCCACGCAGGTAGTCAACTTGTCAGAAAGAGTTCTGCTGCTGATACCACGTAGCAGTTTTCTCATCTCATTGAATCTACGATCGCCTGCGATATACAACGTAGCCAGAATTTCTATTGCCCATCTTGAGCTGAAAATCGAGAAAGCTTCTACAGCCGAATCAACCTCCCAGGAGACATCGAATTCGTTGTCGTTATACTCTCCAAAGATTCTGCGAATCATCGCACCATTGTCCTCGACTTCATCAAGTGAATTCTCGATTTTCTTCAGGTCGCGAGCTGTAATTCGCATCGCCTCCGAGGTCATGGTAACAGGTTGTCGAGAAGGTATCTAGTGTATAAAATGCACTTCGGTGTAATCGCGAATACTGAACGCTTCATATACAGGTTACTGGAGGTTGGTGTGAAAACCGCACTTGGTTACAGGAGGAAACTACATGGACATACAATTAGAGAACTGGTTGGAAGAGACAATAGGAGAAGACAATGCTTTGGTAGAAATGCCTAGGATTAGCTTGAGGGCAATAATCTACGCTGCAATCGCTAACTACAGGGCACCTGCTTGGATTCAGTCTCCGACGAAACAATTAGTTAGGTAAGTGCGATATATCCAACTACAGCAACTATCCCTAGTAATAGCAACATCTTACTCATGATCTGTTCAGATTGTCCGGGAGTCATTCCTAATCCCGACTGCTGAGATTTGGGCAATGGTTTGTGGCATTCTGGACAGTATGCTTTGGTAACATGCTGCTTTTCCATGACTACAAAACCAGGATCTTGCATCCAAGGTCGACCAGTCGAATCTCCCCCAAATGCTACAGGATTGCTTTCTACACCTCGTGACTTCATCGGATCATCACCGGTCCATCCGCAGAGCGGACATCCGTATTCCATGACCCCTGAGCAGAGCCCTGAGTATTCAGTCTTCTTACGAATTAGAGTAGGACGGCCTGCGCCCTTCAATTAGTGCACTGAGGCCCTCCAATGCATCTGCAGTCTCAAATATCTCATCAAGTCGCCCAAGCTCGCTCTTGAGCCCTAACTCTAGGTCCGAGTCAGCGGCCTCGTTGAGCAACTCGCTGGCAATAGAGAGTGCGATAGGCGCGGCACGAGACAGAGACTTGAGTTGTCTTGAGACCATCTTGTCTTCGTTATCAAATCCATCGGGTAAACTTCCTGTCAGCAATGAAGGCATGTTCTCGTCAGAGTAGAATGAGGTAGCAAACGACACTACTGGATGAACTGAATCTGCGGGTCCGCTAGGGTACTTCTCATCCGGCTTTCCATCTGAGGCAATTGCCGCCACAGTTGGCCCAACAGTCGAAGGCTCGACCAAATGAGTTAGCAGACCTAGAGCCTTAGCGGTGACGGCATCAATGAAGTTACCAGCCAGTACTGCGTAACGTGCGCATTCGATACCACAAATCCGAGGAGTCCTTTGAGTCCCACCGAGTCCAGGATAGATGCCTATCCCAGTTTCAGGAAATCTGAATTGTGTCCTCCGAGTCCCTACTCTGTAGTCGCAGGCGAGCGCCAACTCGAGACCACCTCCCAATGCCAAACCAGTCGTCAATGCAATGGTGGTTTTGGGACTATTCTCCAACTTGTCTAAGACAGCGTGTCCATGGGCCGTGAAGTCGTAGATATCGGGAATTTCATCGGCCCTAATCTTGTCCACAAAGAACTTGACGTCAGCGCCAGCCACGAAGGCCTTTCCTGCACCCTCTAGAACAATCGCATTCACATCATCTCTAGCGTTCAATTCGTCCAATGCCTCTCCGAGTTGAGATACGACCGTGACATTCAGTGCATTCATCGCCTCTGGCCGGTTGATTCGAATAGTTGCGATACCACTATTGATTGCGACATCGATATATGAGAAATCGAATGATTCCTGCCTCTCAGTAAACCAGTCAGGCAACTCCAAGTCGGCCTTCTGTGCATAGGCAGATGCCATTCTGACAGCCTCTCTGACACCAATTCGATTTGCAATTTCGAACGGCCCAAGAGCCCAGCGAAGTCCGACCTTGGCCCCCCTATCGACATCCTCCATCGAACATATCTCTTCGGCGACAATCTGAGATGAGACAGCGAAGACCTGTCCAAGCAGTCGTTCGCGAATCACAACGGCTTCCTCCTCGCTACAATCTTCTTCCTCATCAATCTCCCATGTTCTACCATCTGCGACTAGGTCGCGTAGGCTCTGAGTAGCGGAGTAGCGCGGAGTGCCTAGTTGGGTGGCTAGGTAGTCAGTGGAGTGCATCGCTATTGGTGAACCTGTCAGATTCATCAGGGCGAACGGGCCAAGGCCAATTCGAAACGCCTTACGTGCTACAGCATCGATTTGTGCAGTAGTTCCTACGCCTTCTTCAAGCAACTTGCAGGCCTCGTTCAGCCAAGGCACGAAGAAGCGGTTTACAACGAACCCAGGCCTATCCTTGCAGACAATTACTACCTTACCCATGGTCTTACAGTACTGTTCAACAGCTTCTAGGGCCTCAGCAGAAGTGGTTTCTGCAGGGATGATTTCAACCAACCTGTTCTTGGCTGGATGGTAGAAGAAGTGCAGGCCGACGAAACGATCCTGTCTACCAACCGCTTCGGCCAGGTCGTTTACTGACAGTGATGAGGTGTTGCTTGCGAGTATGGTGTGATCGTCGCAGACTTGATCGAGAATTCCAAACACTTCGGTCTTGACATCAAAGTCTTCGAATACCGCTTCAATAACCAAATCTGTGTTCGTAGCTACATTCTCTGTGCCCACTACTCCACTTACTCGACTCTTGATTTCCTCGACTTGAGCCGGAGAGAAAATCCTGCGACCTACGGCTTCATCTAGGAAATCAGAGATTGTTTGCATTCCTTTGTCGACCCACTGCTGTTCACGGTCAACCATCTGGACATCGAAGTGTTCCTGAGCGCTCTTCTGAGCGATTCCGGAGCCCATGTTACCTGCCCCGATTATGGCTATTCTCTCGATGGTGCCCATGAACGGCCGACCTGCATGCAATCCATCAATGCAGCGGACACCTCTTCTCTGGTACACCGAAGGCCGCCGTGAACTTATTCAGCCTGCACACACACGCAAGCGCATGCGAGCCACTAATCGTGTCGCAGCACTAGTTGTGATACTACTACTCATATCCGTACCGTACACGGTACTCTCAAACTCAACGGGAAAAACAGGCAGTTCAGTGTCGGGATGCACCTGCCACGCGAATACAGGCGGCCTCTCTCCCTCACTCAGTGGTCTTCCTTGGGGTGCTGGAGGGTATACACCCGGATCAACATATTCTCTTACTTGGGACGGAGGGCCCCACATTTCCGGAGACGGAGGATTCAATCTCGATGCGCTCCATGGCACTTGGTCAAATCTGGGTCCACAAGTCCAATTGGCGAGTGGCGAGTTGACTCACAGTACCGATTCCGCGCGCACTTGGTGGGCAGATTGGACAGCACCTACAGCAGGGACTGGAGATGTAACATTCAACCTCGCCGTTCTATATGCAAATGGAAACGGCAACAACAATGGAGATTCATGGGGTACTGGAACATGGACACTACCTGAGGCCGCAGGTTCCGGAACTACTCCTCCGGTAGCATCTAACGTCACATATATCCCCACTAATCCAACCAAGGCGACCGGTTTAGCAGTCAGTTACGATTATTCTGATGCAGATGGTGACTCTGAGCAGGGTACACAAATTAGATGGTGGAGAGATGGGTTGAGGATTACTGCCATCGATGATATGACCAGTGTACCAAACAGTTGGATTGCAAGAGACCAAGAATGGCAAGTTGAAGTCACTCCTTCTGACGTCAATGAGGACGGCGACCCGGTTCTCCTATCTCCGGTAACAATTGGCAATACGATTCCTGTAGCGAGATCTCTCTCCCTTACTCCTACCGATGCTCTAGACACCGATGATCTCGAACTCGATTACGAATACTACGATCTCGACGGCAACCCTCAGCAGAACACTGAGATTCGTTGGTATTTCGATGGCAATAGGATGTCAGATCTTGACGACCAAACAACTGTCTCCAGCCTATGGACTCGCTCTGGAGATGAATGGCAAGCGTCTGTACAACCTCATGATGGGACGGATTTCGGAAATATTGCTTGGACTGCGACAATTGTAATTGGCTCATCGAACAATCAGCCTTCTGCAACCGCTTACATCACACCCTCAGGCAATGCGGTGACCACTGACTCTCTACAGGTGATTGTCGGATACACTGATCCTGATGGTGATGCCAAGGATGCAACTGAAATTAGGTGGCTTCGCGATGGTACTCAGGTTTCTGCATACAACGACCAGACGGTAGTGCCACCAGAGGCTACCTCAAAGGGCCAACAATGGGTTGCTGAAGCAAGAGTCTCTGATGGACTCATGTGGTCTGACTGGGTGTCCACAGATACTGTGTCAATTCAGAACAGCCCACCAATTGTAACCTCAATCGCAATGCTTCCCGAGGGTGATTTGTACACTTCTACCAATCTATCAGTAGTTTGGGAGCAGACAGATATTGACGGAGATTCTGAGTCAGGCAGCCAGATTCGCTGGTGGGTGAATGGAGAATGGATCCGTGATTACGATAATATGGTCACAGTACCTAGTTCAGAGACAGTCAGAGATCAGCATTGGTCAGTTCAGGTAATCCCTGGTGATGGAGAGGGCCTTGGCAGCTCGATGAAGACCACATCGAGAGCCATACTCAACGCTCCTCCAAATTCTCCTGAAATTACCATAGGAGGAGATTTTGGCAGTGCTCTGGGTGTTCCCGATGCGCTACATGACCTAGTCGCCCAAGCCAGTTCTGAGGATCCAGACGAGGAGATTGTACAGTTCGACTATCAGTGGACAAGAAATGGCTTCCATGTCCCAGACCTAGATGGACAGGCAGT